>JBOHQZ010000027.1:0-18207 GCA_050732275.1 bacterium | reverse complement strand
TTTCACCGGCGCAGAGCGTTTCTCCGATGGATTCCACAGCTTGGCGGCTTGTCGCGCAGGGCAAGGCGTTGCTCGCCGAGAACAAGCTGAAAGAAGCCGAGCAAAGCTTCAAAAAGGCGTTGAAAAAAGATCGCGAATTGACTGCGGCGATGTCCGGCCTCGCCCAGGTTTATCTCGCCAAAAATGATTGGGGCGAGGCCAACGATTGGTACGAGAAAGTTCTCGAGCGCGAGCCGGAAAATCTCGATGCGCTTTATCACCGCGCCATTTGCTACCGCGAGTGCGGCGTGCCGAAAGCGTTGATCATGCGCAAATTTGATTGGGACAATGCCGCCAAATATTTCAAGCGGGTGCTGGCGCGCGACTCTTCTTTTTATGATACGCTTTATCAGTATGCGCAATTGTTGCGGTACAAGAAAGACTACACCGATGCTATTGTGATGGGCCATGAGCAAATTCGCGTAAAGCCGGATGACGAGGGATCGCAGCGCGGCCTTTTTCGTCTTTACCATCATTATCTTGACAACACCGGCGCCACCGAGGCGATTGCATGGTTAAAGCAGAAAAGCTCGGAGCAGGCGCGTTACTTTATCGGCGAGGCCTATCGCCGCGACGGCAAGCAGCCCAAAGCGGATTCGGTTTTTCAGCAATTGCTCGCAGGCGCTCCGGGTGTCAGCTCGGTGCCGATGCAGCTTTCTTTGGCACGGCTCCATTACGAGCAGAAGCAAATGAAAGCCGCCGAGAAGGCTTTCTGGCAAGCGGTAGACGGCATTCGCAACCGCCTCGAGGCGGAGTTTATTTTTGAGGACGTCAAATATATCGTGACCGAGGCGGAACTGCAACAATTTCGCCAGACTGCTTCCAATCGAGAATATATTGATTTTTTTCATCGCGTGTTCATGCTGCGCGATCCAACCCCGGCGGCAGACAACAACGTCCGGCTGGCCGAGCACTATCGCCGTTTGCTCTATGTCGAGAATCATTATGTTTTTGACGGCTTTCGCACGTGGTTCAACAATCCCGACAAGCTGCACCACCAAAAATTCCCGCCGACATTTTTTCTCAACGATCGCTTCAATGACAAGGGACTGATTTATATTCGTCACGGCGAGCCGGACGAGCGGGCGGTGACGACCGGCCAAGCGTTGGTCAGCAATGAATCCTGGCGCTATCAGCCTACTGCGGCTTCACGAGAGATGATTTTTCATTTCGTCGTGGACGAGAATGCCGTTGGCAACAATTGGCGGTTGACGCCGTTCATCAACGATCCGCAATTTTTGGAGGATCGCATCACGTGGGGCACATCTTACCAGCGCTTGCTGCAGGGCAATCCGCTCGAACAAATGGCGCTCGAAGATGATTTGGCGCAGCAGAGCCGCGAAGCCGTGGATACTGGTTTTCGCACCGATCGCCATTCGTGGGACAAAAAAGTGCAGCCGCTCAATGCTTTTGCTTATCCTGCTTTCTTCAAAGCGCCGGAGGGCAAAAGCTATTTCGATTTGTATTATGCCCTGCCGTTGCCTTCAAGCGATGATCTGGCGAAGGCCGGCGCGATGGGCGCCAGCATACTCGCCGAACATGGCGTGGTGCTGCACGATTTGCAGTGGAATCGCGTGCATCGCCTGCACGATGAGATCACCAAGCGCGAGATCGCCGATCCGAATCAAACGCCGTTTTTGGTCGGACAGTATCATTTTGCGGTGAAACCGGATTCTTATCACGTGGCTTTCTTCGTGCAGCAGCCGGCGACCAGGCGCGTGGGCGGATGGAAAGAGGAGATGCGCGTGCCGCAATTCAACGATGGCCAATTGGCGATGAGCAGTATCGTGCTCGCCTCTTCAATCGCGCCGGCCACGGATAACGACGCCGATCTCTTCGTGCGCCACGGGCTTCGCCTTCTGCCCAATCCCTACAAACGATTTCCGCGCGCCAAGCCGGCGTATGTTTATTTCGAAGTGTATAATCTCACACCGGATGCCGGGGGTAAATCTGCCTTCGTCGTCGAATATACGACGCTGTTGCGCAAAGAGAAAAAAAGCGGCGCGAAGAAAGTATTCTCACTTTTCGGCGGCAACGCCAAACCGTCGACGACGCTCGTGATGGAACGCGAAGCGAGTGCGGCGACGTCGATAGAATATCTCGCGCTCGATCTCGCGCGTGCCGGCGCCGGCGATTTTCGATTGAGCATCAAAGTAAAAGAAAAAAATTCCGGAAAGCAGAGCGAGGGGTTTATCGATTTGACGCTGTTCTAAAAAGGACCAAAAAATTATCTATTTTATTCAGTGATTCAACCCCATGCCGCTGAGTAAAATTTTGATTGGCTTCGGATTCATCGCCCTTGCCATTTTCGTTGTTATATACGGTGTCGAGTTGTTCTCGCATCACGGCCCGCCGGTGACGGTGCGATGGATTGAAACGCACCTCGGCCGTGGCGGCCTGATCGCGCTAAATTTTTCCGTCGCCATCGCCTTTCTCGCGTTCCTGCCTTATCGGCAAGCGACGGAAGGGACGTGGCGATCAAAGGGCGCGTTCATCGCCTTGGTGATCGC
Source organism: bacterium (assembly GCA_050732275.1). Classification (GTDB taxonomy): domain Bacteria; phylum Zhuqueibacterota; class Zhuqueibacteria; order Zhuqueibacterales; family Zhuqueibacteraceae; genus Zhuqueibacter. The sequence continues at coordinate 15,658 of JBOHQZ010000027.1, read as the reverse complement.
GCTGATGACCGAAATGTTCGGTTGGCCGTTGTTGATTTTTTTGATCTCACCGTTGGTGGAAATCCCCTCTTTGCGGGAATGGACGCACCGGACGCTTGGTCACGCCGGCCCTGTTATCGGCATATGGGTGAGCATACTCGGTTTGGCGTTGATCGTGCTTGGTTGGAGCAAAATTCATCAAGCCACCGATCTCGTAACCAGCGGCATCTATCGTTTCATCCGGCATCCGCGGTATACTGGCATTTTTTTCTTCACGTTGGGATGGCTGCTGCACTGGCCGACAATGACGACGCTGGTTTTATGGCCGATTCTGATGGCGGCCTACGTTTGGCTGGCGCGAAGAGCGCGACATTGAAGCCAAATTTGGCGAGGCGTACCGGCGCTACGCCAGCCGCACGCCGAGATTTTTCCCGCGACTGATTCCGCGGTGATTTTTTTCCTATAATTTTTTTCGCCGACATGTTCGGAGTGTGACGGTTTACCGTCGCTGTGCTGTGCCAATAAGGAGAACAACTGCTAAAGTAGTTGAGTCCGAATTTGTTTTGTTCACTACCGCAACGCTAAAGCGTTGCACTCCGGGAGGATTTTATGGAATTCAAAAAATATCCTCACAACCCGCCGCATCTCTTTATCGACGGTGCCATTTATTTTATCACGGGTGGCGTACTTGACAAACGGCTCATTCTTTACGATGACGAACACAAGGAAATCGTTCGCGCAACGATGGAAAAATGGTTCGCCCATTTTCAGTGGCATCTTGATGCTTGGATTATCCTCGGCAATCACTATCATTTGATGGCGAAAGCCAAGCTTGCCAACGACATGCCAACCATCATTGGGCGTATGCACGGCGGGAGCGCGACGTTGTTAAATCGGCTGGATGGCACACCGGCCCGGCAAGTTTGGTGGAATTATTGGGATACCTGCATTCGTGGGGATTATGATTTTGAAACACGGTTGGCCTATATTTATTGGAATGCAGTTAAACACGGTGTCGTAGCACGACCGCAAGATTATCTCTGGTCCGGTTTTAGCCGAGCCGGCAAGCAGGAAGATGATCAGTGTAAGTTTGGCGAAAAGCCGCCGGGTAATTTGGAGTTGCAGGATAATTTTGACGATTTTTAATGGAGTGCAATGCTTTAGCATTGCACTCGCTGGAGTTTGGACATTTTCAGGCAGTCCAATCCTGGTGAAGTCGCGAGCACAAGGCTCCGACCATGTTGACAAGCACTAAAACCGCGTGTTTTACCGCCTTTCAAGCGCTAATTCTACCCATCGGCGTAAAGCATAGCGGAGATCACGTTCACGGGCACATTTAATGGGCTTCGTGACGCGCTGGTGCTGGTCGCAAAGCCAGTTTTTTTAGTTGTGGGGTGTGATTTTTTGTTTTCGTTCTTTGACTGGGCTTGCTGCTCCAAATTTATTGTAAGTTGCGTCATCATGATTTCTCGGCGAAATTGCGCCAGGATATCCAACGTTGACGGGCGCCTCTCCACCTCTTTGCGCCAACTGGGCAAAGGGAGATAATCGCCGGTACGCCATGCGCCATAAGCGCGAATGCTTGCCAACAGGAGCAGGCTATAAGTGGCAACAGCGAATTGCGGGTTGCGTGCAACCGAGTCTGGGTCGCGCACTTGTGCATCGCCAACCCCTAACAAACTTTTTTCGTCACGATGATTCACTTCGATGTCCCAACGCAGAAAGTAGTATTGTAGCAGTTCTTCGACCGGCGTTTCCACGTCGGGGATCAAAAGATAAGCCGGCTCACGATAAAGTATCTTTGATCCTTTCTTCAGTCGATAACCCAAGGGCGCAATGACAATCAAGCGACAAGGTTGGCGTAGTGTTCCCATTTGCCAGAGCACCGGCGTCAGGGTTTTATAACGAATCTCATGATACTTGCCGGCACTAAAGACGCGCGCGGTCATCCAAGGATAGGCGTCATCTTTGCGAATTTCCTCTGGCGTCGGCAGACGGTCGCCATAAACTTTTTTTCGCCCTTTGCTGCCAGAATCCTCGGCCGGTTTGTAGAGCCGCAGATCTTTGCGCGCCCGAACTATCGGTATAACATTTTTGGGGAGATCGCGCAAGAAATTGCGATTGCAAAAACTGCCATCGGCGGCGACGAAAAAATCACGCGCGTGGCCATTCGGAAGTTGATCAACTTGCTGTCGCATTTCGATCACCGCCTCGTGGCCTTTGACGCTGAGCCGTTTTTCTTTCTGTTCCTTTTTGTATTGTTCTTTGACTTCGGCGGTCGCGTTTTTCTTGGGTTTTTTCGCGGGTGCGGCTTCTTCAAAATAAATCGGAATCGCGCGATTGGCGTCGAGGCGATTCTCCGGCGTGACGATGACGGAGGCCTGAAGGAAGCGCAGCCCTGGCCTCAAATTCACGTGATAGGGCAACGACATGGGATCACGCAAGGTAGCGACACCAGGAATTTTCTTGCCGGTCTTTCGTCGGGTGGTGTCGTCCAAAGCGACGACGATGGCGTCGCCAGGCCAATAGCAATGAGGCTCGCTCGCTTTGAGAATTTCAAAGAACAGATCGCTCGCCTCCCAGCGCCGCAGCGAATAAAATTTATAATCCGCCGACCAATCTAAAAGTTGCTCATTCTTGCTACAGATGAGTCGCGTAATCGTGTGTCGGCCGTAGGTAAAAAGCGAAGCATAAGCCAAGTCGCGCGCCCGCTCGAAAGTTCGGTCTTGTTTGAAATGCGGACGCATAGTTGACAAGAGCTCGTCAAAGGCGTTGACGAGTTTCATCGGCGACCTCCTTCCACCTCTTTGGTGAGGAGGCCGAAGGTGTTGGGGGCGGTTTTGACAAAGCGGTCTTGACGTTTGATCCGCTTGGTCAGAGCCGAAACAATGGATTCTTTCTCCAATTGTATTTTGAATCGTCGTTGCGCCTGCGCAATAATGTCATCAATGTGCATCGGCCGCTGCGCCACAGCCAGTATGTCATAGACAATATCGATCTGTGACATACGCTTCCCTTTTGCCGGAACTTTTTCGATACCGGTGGCTTTGCGAAATTGTCTGATGGTATTGAGTTGCGCTCGCAACAGCGATTCAAAAAAGTTTAATAGCTCATCAGAAATGATTTTAGACATGCTATCCTCCGATTTTTGTAGTTTAGCAGAAGATAGCAAATTATGTATGTAATGTCAAATAATTTAATTAACATACTTAAAAATGTCCAAACTCCAGGGAGTGCAATGCTTTAGCATTGCACTCGGTATGCGCAAAAGATTGGGGAGTGGGACAATTTATCGTCGCACCATGCCGATAACAGCAACAAACGCTAAAGCGTTTGACTCCGAGTCTTTATTTTTTCATAACCGCAACGCTGAAGCGTTGCACTCCGAGATTATGGCGAACCCCTCGCTTTGTTAGCGAGGGGTCGCGCTTCGCCTTCGACTTGCAGGCCTCATGCCCTCAATAGTCACCTGCAGGCACAGCCTACCCGACAAGGCAACCACATCATCCACTTTAATTCTTAATTTGATTTTCAGGCTTGACTAACTTCTCGAGTTTCTTCCTTAGCTCTCCCAGCTCTTTGGATTTGAAGGCGTTTTTAGTTTTCTCCAACACTTCGATGGTTTCGACGACAGCGCCGTTGAGCGTGTTGAACCGGGGGCAGTTGAATAGCTGGCAAACCTCGGCTTCACTATGCGTTGGCGTCGCCAAAGCTTTGGTCAGATTATTCAAGTCGGTGAGGCAACCTGCCAGGTTGCGAAACGTGAGCGCGAGGAAGGCCTCGATCGGCGCGGCCGGCGCCTCTCCGGCGGTGGTATTGATATTTTGTTGCAGGCGGTCCAACTCCTGGCGCCAGGTCTGCATGCGCTCGCGTGTGTTGCGAACGGCGCGGTTGGCGTGGCAGCGCTCGACGCCTTTTCGCACTTGGTTGAGCAGCTCGCCAAAATCGACCGGCTTCGGCAAATAAGCCATGACCGGCAATTGAATAGATTTGATCGCGGTATAAATGGACGGATATCCCGTCACGAGTATGACCGGCATGCCTTCCGCGATCTTGGGAAGCTCTTGAATAAACTCCAGCTCGGCATTGCCCGGCATTTTGATGTCGGAAATCAACAAATCATATTCCTGCTCTCGCAACCTCTTCGTTGCGGTCAGCGCATCCGGAACGCTATCGCAGGTATAACCTTCCCGGCGCAAAAGATCACATGTTGAGCGCAAGAAGGTTTCTTCGTCGTCAGCAAATAAAATTCGCCCTGAGTCAGGCATAAAAGGCTTCTCCGTGTCTCTTACTTCTTAAACCTTGCGAAGGTTGCGAATCTTCGCGAGGTTGTCAAAATTTAAAGCGGCAACATAATTCGGAAAATGGTGCCGGCGCCGATTTGAGTTTCGAAAGTCAGCGTGCCGCGCATCGATTCCACCAGGCTTTTGGAAACCGAAAGTCCCAGGCCCAACCCGCCGGTAGTTAGCTTGCTCTTGGTCGTAAAGAACGGCTCGAAAATCCGGCTGCGCGCTTCCTCCGAAATGCCCGATCCTTGATCGGCAATGCTGATATTCATCACATTGCCGGTGACGGTGGCTGCGACTTTGACGCCGCCGCCGGCAGGAGAGGCTTCAATGGCATTTTGGATGATATTGTACAAAACTTGTCGCAGCAAACCTTCCGGTAGCGCCACGACGACTGCGGCTTTTTCGACATCGACCTCGCACTTCACGCTATGCTCGCGGAAGCTCGGCTCCAGCAATGCGATGACGTCGTGAATGGCGTCGTCGGCGCGGAACCGGCGCACCTCGTCCTGTTCCTGCCGGTAGAGATCGAACATCTGGCGGATAATGCGCGCGATGCGGTCGATTTCTCTTTCGATGCGGCCAACGTATTCGTAGTGTGGGTGCGTGCCCGGAATGGCGTCTTTGAGCAGCAAGAACGAGTTTTTAATGCCGGCCAGCGGGTTGTTGATTTCGTGCGCGATGCGCGCGGCCATGCGCCCGGTGGTCGCCAGTTTCTCGCTCTCGGCGCGTTGCCGCTCGAGTTCTGTAATTTCGTTCGTGCGCTTTTCAACGAGTTTTTCCAATCCTTCCGTGTATTCGCGAAGTTGATTTTGCGCTTGTTTGCGCTTCGACGCCTCCAAAGATAAAGCCATCACGTCGGCAATCGAAGTGGCGAAATCTTGCTCCTCCAGGCTCCATTCTCGCGGCTGGCCGATGTGCTCGTGACATACAATGCCGACCACCTTGCCTTGATGCCAAATCGCCACGTCCAGCATCGACGTGATGCCAAACGGCTCCAAATAGCCTTCGGTGAATTCGCAAGTGCGAGGATCGCGACGCGCGTCGTTGGCGGGAATGAGGTGGTTGTCTTCTACGGCCTGAAAATAGTTGGGATAATCTTTAGCCTGCAGCCGTAGGCCGGCTTCATAGATCCCCTGGCTCAAGTTGTAGAGATGCTCGCAAACGATCTCCGAACGGCTTTGATTAAAAAACCAGATACTGACTCGCTCGACGTTCAATGTTTTGGCATCGACCTCGATAATTCTTTTTTGCGCGGCGGGCAAATCGGTGTGATCGATTTTCGCCAGCTCCAACAGTGCGGCTTGATGGTGAATCGTTCGCTCCGTTCTTTTTTGCAAAGCTGCTTCGGTGAGCTTGCGCTCGGTGATGTCCTCCGAAATGCCAGCGCTGCGATAAACGTGGCCGTCGCCGTTGCGGATCGGAAAGCCGCGATCCCAAATCCAGCGCGTCGAGCCATCCGGCAGAAAGATGCGATATTCCATCTCGGAAATTTCTCCCCGGCGCTGCTTTCCCAAATGAGTTTTGAAACGCTCGCGATCATCCGGATGCATATAGTCAATGAAAGCGCTCGGCTGCGCCAACAGGCTTTCGCGGCTGCGTCCCCAAATTTTTTCGTAAACCGGACTGACGTAAATCAAACGATTGGCGTCGACGGATTCCATCCACAAAACTTCGTTGATGTTTTCGGCAAGCTGGAGCAGGCGCTCTTCGCTCTCCCGCAATGCTCGCTCCGCGCGTTTGCGTTCCAGCGCATTGGCAAAAATTTCTCCGACGATTCTGAGCGAGGCGACCAGCTCATCCGTCCAGAACCTCTCGTGGCGCACGGCGTCGAAGCCGATCAGGCCGATGAGCTTTTCACCGTAGACCATCGGAATATTCATGACCGATTGGATGCCTTGCGCTTGAAACATGGCTTGTTCAGCGCCCGCCTCCGGCGGCAGCTCGCTGACACGCGTGATATTCAAGACTTCGTGCCGGGCCATTTTCTCCGCAGCCCAGGGAAATGGGGCGATCTCCTGTCCTTGCAGAAATTGGATTTGCGGTTCGACGCCCTCGGCGCACCATTCGTGCGTGTTGTCCATAACGTTGCCGTCGTCATGAAACTGAAAGATGTAACTGCGGTCGACGCCGGTAAGCCCGCCGAGTTTTTTCAACGCCCAGTTGATAGCGTCATCGATCTGGGCGAGTGACAAATTGACAAATTGGGTGGAGATGGCAGCAACGAACTGCTCAAGCTCGATGCGATATTGCAGATATTCCTGCGCCCGTTTGCGCTCGGCGATTTCGCGCTCCAAGACAACGTTCGTGGCGCTCAGCTCGGCAGTGCGCTCGAGCACGCGCTGCTCCAATTTTTCATTGAGCCCGCGAATTTGCTCTTCGCCTTGGCGCAACGCTTCGTTGGACCGCATCAAGTCGGTGGTGCGCTCTTGCACCCGCGTTTCCAGGGCTTCGTTGGCCTGGCGCAAGGCCTCTTGCGTTTCCCGGCTCCGAATCTGCCGCGCGCGAAAGCGATACGCACTGGCGCCGGTTACAACCAGCGCGACCAGGCAAAGAAAATAGAATAAGTCGGTTTGATAGAAAAAGGTTTTTAAATGAAATGCCAAAGAAGCGCCGGCTTCGTTCCACACGCCATCGTTGTTGCAGGCGATTACACGAAACGTGTAGTCACCCGGCGAAATGTTCGTGTAATAGGCGGCCCGCCGCGTGCCGGCTTCCACCCACTCTTCATCGTAGCCTTCCAATTTATACTTGAATTGAACTTTTTGCGGCGCCAAAAAGCTCAAGCCGGCATAGTGAAATTCAAAATTTTTGCTTTCCGGCGATAGTTGCAGCTTTCCTTCCATACTGACGGGGCTGCGGTTGATCGTTACTTGTTCGATCACCACCGGCGGCGGCAAGGTATTGACCTTGATATGGCCCGGATCGATCATCGCTACACCCGCAATGGTCGAAAACCATAGCTTCCCGTCGCTCGTTTCCCAGGTCGAGGGTTGTCCCAATCCGCCGTTGCACTCGTTGGTCTTCATGCCGTCGGCTTTGCCGTAAGCGACCGACGTGAGGGATTTTATTTTTCCGTCGGCAAAATCATTCAACTCGTGCTTATTGACGCGGAAAATACCCCGGTTGCTGTTCATCCAAAAGTTGCCCTGGCTATCCTCGAGAATTTGAAACATCACGTCATCAAACAAGCCCTCTTTCGCCGTAAAGGAAAAAAACTTTCCATCTTTATAGCGGCTCAATCCGCCGCCGTTCGTGCCGATCCAGAGGTTGCCCTCGGCATCTTCATAGAGACATCTGACCAAATCACTCGCCAAGCCGTCGTGAACGGTATAAACTGTAAACTTCCCGTCTGTGAATCGATTTAGCCCGCCGGTTCTGGTGCCGATCCAAATGTTCCCGGCTCTGTCCTCGTAGGCACATGTCAGCTCGTTGTTGGAAAGTCCATCCGTTGTGGTATATACTTTAAATTTTCCATCTTCGAAATGATTCAAACCTGCATCCGTGCCGACCCAGAGATTGCCGGTTTTGTCTTCGTGAATGAATCTCACAAAATTGTTCGAGAGTCCGCGTTGAGTGGTGAAGACCGTAAAAGCGGCATCGCGCTTTCGGACCAACCCGCCCCCGTCGGTGCCAATCCAGAGATTCCCGGCGCGGTCTTCAAAGAGCGCGGTGATGACATGAGCCGGGACTCCCTCCGGCGTGGAGTAAACGGTAATTTTTCCATCCTTAAAGCGATTCAACCCTCGATCCGTCCCCAACCAAAGATTGCTGTTTTTATCTTCATAGATCGACCACACCATGTTGTTCGACAAACCATGGCTCGTGGAGTAGTTGGTAAATTTGCCGTCGCGCAAGCGGTTCAGCCCGCCGCCATAAGTGCCGATCCATAGGCTGCCCTCTCGGTCTTCGCAAATTGCCCTGACGAAATCATTCGAGAGACCGTCTTTAGTGGCAAAAGTTTCAAGTCGCTCATTATATAAACGATTCAGCCCGCCGCCGTTGGTGCCAATCCACAAGCTGCCGGCGCGATCTTCATAAATTGTTCGCACGAAGTTATTTGCCAACCCATCCGAAGTTGTATAAAGCGCGAACGCGCCATTTCGCCACCGATTCAGCCCGCCATAAGTTCCAACCCAAAGATTGCCAGCTTTGTCTTCATAGATGGCCGTTACGATGTCGCTCGCCAAACCTGCTGCGGTAGTATGATGTATGAATTGTCCATTTTTCAAGCAGGCTAAACCACCGCCACTCGTGCCGACCCAGAGATTGCTTTGGCGATCTTGATAAATCGCCTGCACCACGTTGTTGCGCAGCCCTTCTTTGGTCGCATAAACGGTGAACGTTCCATTTTTGAAACAGTTCAAACCGCCATTGGTGCCGATCCAAAGATTGCCTTGTTGATCCTCGTGGATGGCGCGAACAATATCATTCGACAAACCTTCGTTGGTGGTGAAGGCCGCAAATTTTCCTGCTTTCAGGCGAATCAACCCGCCGCCATTGGTGCCAAACCAAAGGCTGCTATCACGGGCCACGGTTAAAGCAAAAATATTATTGTAAGTGATGGCAGGCGTGTTGGCCTTTTGAAACAAGGTGAATTGCACGCCATCGAAACGCGCCAGGCCTTCTTCGAATCCGATCCAGATGTAGCCGTCCGGAGTTTGGGTGAGCGCCTGAATAGCGCTCTGCGGCAATCCCTGATCATATTGCCAAACATCATGGCTATATTGGGTAATGGCTTTGCTCGGATCAAGGATGAAAGGCGCGGCGGTTTGGCCGATGAGATCGCTCGTGCTCAAGGCCAATGACAAAAATGCCATAACCATTATGGCTGCCCCGAACAATTCGCGCATGATGGTTTGCGGCCGATCGCGCCATTTAGTATGGGAATGGGCACAGCCGGTCCATTTTGTGGTTTCCTCATGGCGAGGAGGCCAAACGTTGAATTGAAACCGCGGTCCTGGTTTCATGGTTGCCAATCTCCAAAATTTTCGGCAACAGAGTTTGTTATTTTTCAAGGACGGGTAGAGGAGGGCAAATAGCGATATTACCCTTTACGATAAAACGGAAATTCACACATTTTTGGATATATCAACAGACACAACCTTGCCGAGGCAACTGACTGCATTTTTTGACACGAAGTAACAAAATACACAATTCTTATGAAAAAGTCAAGCTGGGATTTTGAAAAACTTAAAAAAAATCACTTTAAAACCACTTGCTTTTTGCGCTTAAATGGCTTATATTTACTCGATAAGTTTGAAGAGTTTCGGATAGTAATGATTCGGCCTGCAAAGTGTTGTAGGCCGCCTTGTCGTGCAGGCTGCACCCGGAGGCGTAAATCTTTAGGCTAGGCCTAAAAGGCTGCGTCCGCAGGGCTGATGAGGGCCTGTAAGTCGAAGGCATAACCGTGTGGCTTTTTTAAAAAAGCGATGCGGTTATGCCTTTTTATTTTTAGGACATGAAAATGATGGACTCTGCGCTCAAACCGAAAAGCACGGTGGGTTTAAGCCCGGGCGAATCGCTCCAAATGTTTTTGGAAAATGCGTTTTGTGAGTTGCCGCATCTGGACGGTGTTTTCCTCTTTACGCCGCAAGGTGAAGTTTTAGCCCGCGCCACCGATGAGACCGTAAACGACGCCGGCTTATCCGCCCTCGTCGAGAGCCTGCTGCAGCTCGGCCAGCGCCTTGCCCGCGAGCTGGAACGAGGCAAATTCAATTACCTCGCCATGCAATGCCAACGCGGCCCGATCGTGGCAACACAGCTCGACCAGGGCCACATTCTCGTGCTGCTTGGGCGCCACGATGTCCGGCTGGGCTTGGTTCTATACGATCTGGAATCCTTGGCAACCCGGCTTGGGCCGGCGCTTGGTTGATGCGCCAGTTATTGTACTGCAACGAAAATAATTGACAATTATCAATTATAAATTGACAATTTTCTTTTCAAAAATCTTTTTCTTGGTACGGAGACAGGAAATGCTGCAACCGCACGGCATCCTTGAGGCCTCTCTCTACGTCAGCGACATCGCACGCGCTGATGAGTTTTATTCCCGCGTGTTACGCCTTGCCAGCATTCGCAAAAAAATCGAGCGCGAAGTGGCTTATCGGCTCGGTGAAACCGTACTCATTCTTTTTCGTCCCGACGCCACCCGCCAACAGACTAATTTTCCCCCTCACTCGGCGGAGGGCACTGGCCATTTGGCCTTTAGAGTTTGCCAACAAGATATCGAAGCGTGGCTTGCCCATTTGCAAAGCTGCGGCGTCGAAATTGAAAAAGATATCACCTGGCCTCGTGGCGGCCGCTCAATCTATTTTCGCGATCCGGACGGCAATTGCGTCGAGTTGGCAACGGCCAATGTCTGGCCTGGGCCGGTCAGCGCCACGAAATAGCATTGTTTGCTTCAGGCAAAAATTTTTATCTATTTCTTGCCGCAGTTCCTGGCTCCTTCCTGAAGTTTTCCGCGTGTAGGCCGTTCTGACGGTATAACTTTGGCAGGTTGAGACAACCGCAAATTTTTGCGGTTTGCTTTTGTTAGGCTAATAAAGGGAAACCCATGCACCTCATCGTCTTTCGTGGCGCAATGATTTGGGTCTTTGCATCCATCTGCTTGATTTTGCCCACCTGTCTGCAAGCCCAACGCATTTCGGATTTTAAGATGCGCTATTCGCTCATGACAATCAAGGAGGCCACGCTCGAAAAGGTGGGAAGCCTGGAAGTTGATTTCTATCGCCAGAATTTTGACGTGGAACTAGGTCTCGGCCAGGCCTTTGTGGGATTTACCTACCAGTATGCCACCAAAGACAAAAATACAAGGAAGATTGGCAATACCTTCGGAATTGTCGAGGACGGTCTCATGCTCACCGCCGGTTACAATTTGGTTTTGTCAAACCACTTGCGGCTGGATAGCTATGGCCGTTTGGGAATTTGGGGAGATACGAACTACGCGCAAGCGCTGTACGCCACGGATACCGACCTGCGGCTCAATCTGGTGTTTTTCGACATCGATGGCGCGGCCGTGATTTCCCGTAAATCCGTCTTTCCGTCCGGACAAGTAGGGGTAAACGTGAATAGATTCGGCCGCGTGCAGGGCCTTGCCGGCGCCAGTTTATGGTGGAACAACATCGGCACCTATCTGACCGGCTTCACCGCTTTTAATGGCGTCAATGAAGCCTTGAACCCCGGAAAAGATGCCGATAAAATATTTGCGAACTTGAAGAATAGCGGTGTGAGTCTCGGGGTGACGTACGAGTTTTACGATTTTATGCTCTGGGTTCGGCAAAATCGCGCGCTGAAGAACGGCGGACATGATTTTACGGTGAGCTTGCAGTATCAACATTTTTTCTCCAAAGGGAGGGCAAGTGAGAATAAATTTTAAGCCTTTCTTTCTGCCCGTCGTCATTTTGGCGGTTAGCGCGATGGCCGGACGAGCGCAGGCGCAATGGGCTACCGTCATTCGTTCGTTGCAGCCGGAAGTGCGCATTGCCGAAAAGGCGGCAACACGTTTGGTTTTGTACCACAGCGCGCTCAAAGCCCCGCTGGTTATGACGATCGCCCAGGAGATCGATTCGGATATTTCCGGCGACCGCGAAACCAGGCGCGGCGGCAATCCTTACCGGGTTTGGGTGACCACCGAAAAATTTTGGAATACGCCGGCTCTCGCGGATGATGGTGGCAGAAAATTTTTTAGCGCGTCCTTTGTGAAAACGCTGCGGCGTTTCCACCGGAAAGATGAACCCAATACTCCGCTCATAAAGCCTCAAGAAGAATTTACCGCCAAAGAAGATTCAACGCCGCATTTGGTTCAACAACTATTGCCCGCGGCGCCTGAAGAAGAAAAAGCCATCATCGATCCGGACCCTGCACTGAGGCGTTTTGAAACGGTCAGCGCCAAAACCGAAAGCCTGGCCAATTTACAAGATAGCATGGCCGCGGCCGTAGCGCCGCGCCGGGTTGGAAAAGCGCGTTCTTCATTGCGCTCGCCGGCGAAACAAGACGTGACCGGCGATAATTTGAAAACGGCCGTGACCAAGCCGAACGATCGACCCGCATACAACCCGCTGCCAACCAGGCGCGAGCGCGCCGGCGGCGATTCCGCTGCAATTGCGGCAGCGCCTTCCGCGCCGGCAAGCTTTGCCGATGCATTTGACGAAACGGCAACGACCGATATGGATTCGATACCGCATCGCATCGGCTCCCGGCCTTTCTTGCTCGGCCCGTTTTTCGCCGCGCTTATTCTATTGTCCTGCTTCGTTTTCATGATTTCTTTGCCGGGGACGCGCGCCCGCATTTATTTGTGGCGAGGCAATCCGGGTGCAGCGGCGAAAATTTATGAGAGCAAGCTGCAGCGGAACCCGCGCCAGATGAAACTCTATCTGCCGCTGGCCCATATTTACTTGAAAATGCAGCGAAAAGATGAAAGCGCGATGAAGATTTACAAAACCATTCTGCAACTGAACCTGGCCGCCGAAGAGCGCGAGAAATTCAGTGAAATGGTGGCGCAGAAATATCTTGCCGAAGGCCGGACAGATGCGGAAGTGATTGAAGTGCTCGAAAACGCTCTTAAAGCTGAAAGCCGCAAACAATCTCAGGATCAAAAAGCGAAAGACTGATGGGGTGCTTCGTTGGGTTGGCAGGGTTTGGGATACCATCGATTCGTTATAAGAATTTCTGCAAACGCCGCTTTTTGCGTTTATAACTTTTTCATGAACGCGCCAGAGCCGGCAGCGATGTTGGCTTGAGGGGCGCACGGCCTTGTCGTGTAGGCGAAGACCTGCAAGTAGAAGGCGCAAGCAGATTCTGTTTTTACAGAAAAGAATCGCCTTGCGCCTTTATTATTTTATGGAATTTCCCCATCCCAGGCGATCACCTCAAAAACGCAGCAAATAGGAATTTGGCGAGCTTTTTCCAGGAGGTGTCATCATGAAGCATTTGCAAAACATTTCGCATTGGTTGTCTGCAGTTTTGGTCTTCATTTTTTTTGCCGGGCCGGCCGCGGCAAAATTAGGCAACGGTAAGACAAACGAGAGCAGTACAATGGCGCCGGGTAAGCAAGAAACGCCGCCGGCATCGGCAAGCTCACAAGATGAAAGCGCCCAAAATGCTGGCAGCGAGCAGCCGATGACGAGCGAACGGCGTGCAGCCGAGCGGCTCGAAAAAGCGCCGGAAATCGACTATGCCATCGGCATGGCCGCCTACCGCGTGAAAAACTGGCCTCGCACCATCATTGCTTTTGAAAAAGTCCGGCAAGCGTCGCAAAAATTCCGCGACGTTGACAAAAGGCTCGCGCATGCGCACAAAAACCTGGCGCGCGAAAGTAAGGAGAGCATTGTGGCGCGTTATTACGCCGAGGGTGTCATCGCCATCAATCGCGACGATTTCGGTTGGGCGCTCGCTGCTTTCGAAAAAGCCAGCCAACTCGACTCCAACTATCAGGAGGTGCAGAGCCAACTGGCCAACATCGCCATGACCCTGCAGCGAAAGGCCGCCTTCGGCACGCTTGAGGCGGCAGCGGCATCTTTAGATTCTTTGTATAGAGCAGCGTCGGCGGCAATGGACAAAGCTGATTGGGTTGTAGCCGCCAATATTTTAAAAGAACTGTGTTTGCTCCAACCGGATTACCGGGATGCTATTGAGCTGCTCGTGCGAGCGCGCATGAATTTGGAAAAATCCAAATTCGACGGCAAAAGCGCCGCCGCGGCCGGTGGCAAAACTTTTTTCTATCTCGGCGGGACCTTTGCTGGTTTGATCGTTCTGACGGCGCTCGGCTTGATCGGTTTTTCACCGGCGGCGCGTGCCCGTTTGTACCTGTTGCGTGGCAATCCGGCGGATGCAGCGCAGATTTATGAGAAAATGCTGCAGCGCCATCCCGAGCGCGTGAAGCTTTATTTGCCGCTGGCGAATATTTATCTGAATTTGGGCAAGCGCGACGAGCGCGCCATGCGGGCCTATAAAATGATTTTGCAATTGAATCTTGCCACCCGCCATCGCGAAGAGATCAACACCATCGTTGCCCAACGTTATCTTACCGAGGGCAGAATGGACACGGACGCCATCGAGGTTTTGGAAAACGCGCTGCAAGCCGAGCTGCGCAACCAGAAAGGCCGGCAGGTCCAAAGGCTTGCAAAGAGATGACAGCTTTTCGTCGTATACCGGCAATATGACGAAAATTTCAAGAAATTTTTCCGCACATTTTCCTGAGTTGATGTATAATTATGAGCGAAAGATGATTTCAGAAAACAAAATAAACGGCGTGATTTAGCGGTGGGACGCCGAGATTCCGATGACTGAAATCATAAGCATCGACCTCTCAGACGTCTTTTCGGATTGGGAGACAGTCTCACAAGCGAAGGCGAGATCGAATCGCTGTTGGCAAATTGGAGCAGACTCGGTTACGCCTTTATTGTTGATGACAATCCTGATTTTAAGATACGAGAAAGCTTGATGGGATATGATGATTGACCCCACTGCGGGGTTGGCGTTTTTTTTACAATAAATTAGCAACCCAGATGGTGCTCTTGCCATCACTTGGTTGCTCGGCCTGACTGTGTGAAATGGTTTAAAATTAGGGCAATGGCTGTTAAAGAGAGCAAAAACTTTGTGTCTCCTCGGACGCAGTCTGCGTTTTTGCGCACGCTTTTGCTTTTGGGGCTGCCGCCTATGGTCGTAGGCTTGTCAGCATTGGCCAATAATGCTAACGGTTAAAACCTCCACAAAACTCATGCCATTTGTAGAAGGCTTGTGTGACCGATAGGCATTGATGAGAGTTTTCATAGGGTTAGCGCCAATGCCTGTTGATTGTAAAAGAGTAGTGGGGAAAGTTCAAGCGTGAAAACACGTGTAAACTGCGAAAATACTTCGCACGAATGTGAGAATTTTTAGCGGTGAGTATTTATGGTAGCGAATCTCTTCTTTATGCCCACAATCCGCGCCTACTGGTATCGTTATCGTCGTGACTACGAAGCTGCGGCGCTAATTTATGAAAGGATGCTGCAACGCTGTCCCACGCGCGTAAAGCTTTACCTGCGGCTTTCTAATATTTATTTGCAGCTTGGCCAAAGTGATGAACGCGCTATGAAAGCCTATCAAGCCGTTCTCCTGTTGAATTTTGCCACGCCGATTCGTGAGACCATCAATATGCTCGTCGCGCAAAAATATATACGCGAAGAAAACATGGGTGACGAAGTTATCCCTGTGCTCGAAGACGCTCTCCAAACCGAGCTCCGCCTGCTAAAACAATCTCATTAGGCATCTTTTCAGGCAGATATAAGATCTGCAACTGAAGGCGTAATCGAACCACGCTGCGGGGATTAGTGTGCGATCGGTTACGCCTTTTTCGTTTTACGGCAGCAGCCGAGATTTATGAAATGCTGTTGGCGTGCCATACGGGCCGGCTC
>JBOHQZ010000026.1:0-18228 GCA_050732275.1 bacterium | reverse complement strand
AACGATCTCGGGATAACGCTCCGCCACCCAACCCAGAATGAAAAAGGTGGCTTTGACGCGTTTCTCCGCCAAAAGGTTCAAGATGCGGCAAGTATTGCCGAGGACTGTGCTCTGCAAGCCATACCACTCTTCGCGACGAATTGTTTTACGGAAAAGAGAGACATGAAACCACTCTTCGACGTCAATCGTCAGTGCGTTCTGAATGCCCATAGATGCAAGTGCAAGATGTAACAAAAAGAAAACAGCAAAGAGCAAACGGCAAAAAGAAAGAAGGAATTTCAGTGTTTATTGATTTTTGCTTTTTGCGGTTTGCCTTTTTCTTTTTGCTTTCCTAAGAGTTTTGCAAAAACCACGCAACCGTGCGTTTCAGGCCTTCCTTGAAATTGATAGTAGGGGAAAACCCCAGGAGGTGTTGCGCCCGTTCGATGGAAGCCATCGAGTGCTTCACATCGCCGGGGCGATCGGTTTCATAAACCGGCTGAGTTTTCTTCTCCAGAATCTCAGCGAGGAGCTGCAATAGTGTATTGAGCGAGTAACGATCGCCGCATGCGATATTCATCGCGTGCCCGGGTGCCGCCGCCGCCGTGCAAGCCAGCAAGTTGGCTTGCACCACATTATCGACGTAAGTGAAATCGCGCGATTGCTCGCCATCGCCATAGACGACGGGCGGCTGATCGTTCATCAAAGCGGTGATAAAACGCGGAATCACCGCGGCATATTGTGAGGTGGGATCCTGCTTGGGACCGAAAACGTTAAAATAGCGCAAAACCACCGCCGGCAAGCCGTACACGGCGTGGAAAGACAAGGTGTAGCGCTCTCCGGCCAGCTTGGAGACGGCATACGGCGAAATCGGATTGGGCAACATGCTCTCATCTTTTGGCAAGCTCGGCGTATTGCCGTAGATCGACGAAGAGGAGGCCATAACGAAGCGTTTGACCGAGGCCTTTTTCGCGGCCCAGAGCAGATTCAGCGTGCCGTTGACATTCACGTCGTTCGAGGTGAGCGGATCTTGCACCGACCGCGGCACCGAACCGAGCGCGGCTTGGTGCAAAACGTAATCGATGCCAGCCATGGCGCGATCGGCTATGGCCTGATTGCGAATATCGTCTTCAATAAGCTCGATTTTATTTTCCAGTTCGGCGAGGTTTTGCCGCCGTCCGGTTGAGAAATTATCCAAAACGCGCACCGTTTGGCCACGCTCAATAAGCGCCCGCACGATATTGGAGCCGATAAAACCGCCGCCGCCGATAACGAGATAATGTGCCATTAAATCCCTCCAGTTTAAATAGAGTTAAACGTTAATGGTGATTTACTTTTTTTCGTCACGAACGTAATACTTGTAGCCATAATACGACTGGTCATAATAATAAGGCAAAACGCTTTTCTGGTTATTGACGATGACGCCGAGAATGTTGAAACCGGCATTTCGCATCATATCGGCGGCGCGCTTGACGACTTCTTTGTGGGTTTCGCCGGCCTTCACCACCATCAAGGCGCCGTCCATCTCCGGACTGAGAATCAACGTATCGGTGACCGGAATGACCGGCGGCGAATCAACGATCACGGTGTCGAAATAAAACTTAATTTCCGAGAACAAATCCCGCAAGCGCGACGAGTTAAAAAGCTCGGTTGGATTGTCGACAATGCTGCCGGCGGTCAATAATCGCAGGTTCTCGATCGACGTGCGCTTGAAGCAGGTGTCGAGCTTGCGGTCGCCGTTGAGCACGTCGGCCACGCCCTCTTCTTTGGGAACGCCAAAAAGCTGGTGTACGCGCGGCCGGCGCAGATCGCAATCCACCAGAATCGTTTTGTTGTTGCGATAGCGCGCAATCGTACACGCCAACAGCGCCGAGGTCGTGCTCTTGCCCTCACTCATCATGGAGCTGGTGACGAGAAAATTCTTCATGTCCGCGGCGCCGTATAGATTCTTCAGCTTGGAATACAGCCGGCGAAATTCGTTGGCGCCCGGAGATTCATCGACAAAGTGCGAGAAAAACGCGCCGTTTTGAGCAGCCTGCATCTTATTAATTCCTTACCACCTTGATTTTGCAACAACATGAGAACAGCAACGGCAAAGCCTTTAGAAGTGTCGCCGTGATTTCATTTTAAAATCGCATCGAAGAGAAGCTGAATACCCTTGTGATCGTATTCCGCCAGCTTTTGGTTGCGCTTGGCGCGGTCAAACGCGGGGTTGATTTGCTGCGCTTTCTCGAATTGTTGCACCGCCTTGTTGTTCACGAATTTGCTCATAATGACGTAGGCGACGCCAAGATGATTGTACAAGTCCGCGTAATTCGGATGTTTCTCGATCACATCTTGCAATTGGCGAATGTGGCGCCAGATTGCCGCGCTGTTGAGCTTTTTGCTATTATAAATAACTTGCAGATAAAAATCAATGACAAAACCCAAATCTGCCTGCTTCGACGCGCTGCGCTGGCCCTGCGTTAACTCGGCGTAGGCTTTTTCGTAATCGCTGCGTCTGAGAAAATCTTCACCGCGGGTGACGTGCTCGTTTTTATATTGCGGATTGATTTTCGCCGCCTTCTCCAGATTTTCCATCACCCGTTGCTGGCAATTGACCGAGAGCGCAAAATCTTCTTTGGTCGCGCCGTTCAGCACCAATGCCAGCGCAAGATTGAAACACGCATCGGCATAATACGGGTTGATATCGACGGCGCGTTGAAAGCGCTCCACGGCTTTTTTGCACCGCTCTTTTTTCAAATAAGCGACGCCCAAATTGTTGTGATAATCGGCGCGCTCCGGCTTGAGGTTGATGGCCTGCTCCAATATCGCCACTGCCTCGTCATGCCTGCCGACGGCCATATAGGCGCTGCCGAGGCTGTTGTAAAGCCCTGAAACGTGCGGATCGAGGATAATCGCTTCTTCAAATTCGCTGATCGCTTCATCGTGCATGCCTTTTTTCAAAAAGGCCTGGCCCAACAGGTTCTTTGTTTCCGCATTCTCCGAATCCTTCAGTTTTTCGGCGAGCTTGAGCAGGGTTTGGATCTCCGCTTTTTTATGCTCGTGAAACTGCCGCGTACGCGCCATCAATGCCTCGTCCGCAATTTTGGGGTCATAATCTTGCTGATGCGAGGCGATCAGCGTCCCGTTGCGAAAGAAAGAGGAAATGATCTGGTTTTGATAGGCGCTGTTGACCGTCTTGAGAAAATACTCACATTTTTTGGAACGAACCACGTCATTAAAAACAAAATCGCCCATGGGTAATCCTGTCCGCTATAAGTGAATCTCTTGCCTAACGCCGGCAGAACGCCGCGCCTTGCTCCCATCCGCCCAAAGCCATCGGGCTAAATCTCCTCGGTAAGCACCGAGGGATCGAACAATTGCTCCGCATACTCCTGCCTCTTCTCGCGCGTATTCAAGTCCGCTTCGCGCAGAAATCGATAAACCGTCGACCGGCTGATGAGTACCGGCGGCTCAAAACGATCTTCAATGAATTTGCAAATCATGGCCGCGCCAAACTCGGGATGGGTCGCGACGACGGCGCGAACCATCTCTTCAATATTGTCGCTGGCCGGAATCTTGGGCAATGCGCCGTCCGGCGGGTAGGCGTGGCGCGCTTCGTCATTGCCGTCGTACAAAGACTGCGACGCCGCGCCCGGGGCGATCAACTCACCATGTTCGTCGAGATCCGGCGGCGCGAAAAAATTTTCTTTGGGCCTGCTCTTTTTGTTCCGGGCCGCCCTCTTTTTTTCAAATTTTGCCGGCGGCGCGAATGAATCATCCCGCGGCGTGTTTAAATTTTTGCCGGACAAAGACGGTGCAGAAAAATTCTCTTGCAGACCATCACCCGGGAGCATTGCACGCTTCTTGTTCTGCCGTGCGAAGCCGGATTCGGCCTGCGCTTCTTCCCCTACATCCCGTGCAGGCAAATCGTGCAACTTATCGAAAGCATGCTCATCGCCGGCTTGTAACGAAGCTTCAAAATGGGTTGACAATTCGCTTTCTGCCCCGGCCTTGCCATAATCGCGCGCTTGATCCGGGAGCGGCGAAAGCGGCTCATCTAATTCCAAATCATACGACAAAAGCTCAGTCGCTGAGAACGATGGCTCCTCTCCATCAGCCGCGCCGCCTTCCATCTCATATTCTTCCGGAAGCGTGTCGATTTCATCGAAAATCCAGGGATCGCGAATATCCTGCGTTTCAAACTCATCGAAATCATCGTCATTACCGCGATGGGGTGACGATCTGACAGGAGCATGCTCGAAGCTTGCCCGTGCAGAAGCCGGGGCGGAATCCCTCCCGGGCTGATTATTATCATCGACAAATGGCTCGTGCCCGGCAAAACCCAAATCCGGCGAAGCACCCAGCTCGGCAAATTCATCAAAAGCGCCATCGGCATCCGAGCGCGTGGCAGGCGCAGAATTTTCGCTTTGCGCGTCAGGGAGTGAATCTTCTCCATTGGGCCGGCCAGAAAACGGGTTGGTTCCACCGGAAACAAAAGCCCCTGGTGGCTCTTTCTCCTCGGGAAGTCTGCGCGCGGACTTTTTGTACATGTACGGATCGACCGGAACTTCGCCGCCCGCCAATATCAACTCCCACATTTCCGGGCCCCTTGCTGGCGGCACCGGTGGCGTTAAATGATCAGAGCCGCTCTCGCCGTCATCTTCAGCGATAGCATAATCATTCTGTGCTTCGGTCTCGAGGTCCGCCTGTTCGATTGCACCATATTCATCTTCAAACCCGCTGGAAGAACTTTCGTGCTCATCTTCGCTTACGTAGCCTTCGCTGGCATTTTCGGCTTGCTCGGTCACGCCATCTTCGCTGTAAGACTCGGTAGAAGAATCATCGTATTCAGTTTCATCGGCATAAACGTCGCCGGCATACTCGGCTTGCTCGGTCACGCCATCTTCGCTGTAAGACTCGGCAGAAGAATCATCGTATTCGGTTTCTTCTGCATAACCGTCGCCGGAATACTCGGCTTGCCCGGTCACACCATCTTCGCCGTAAGATTCGGCAGAAGAATCATCGTACTCAGTTTCATCTGCATAACCGTCGCCGGAATACTCGGCTTGCTCGGTCACACCATCTTCGCCGTAAGGTTCGGCAGAAGAATCATCGTACTCAGTTTCATCTACATAACCGTCGCCCGCATACTCAACTTGCCCGGTCACGCCATCTTCGCCGTAAGATTCGGCAGAAGAATCATTATATTCGGTTTCATCTGCATAACCGCCGCCAGCATACTCGGCTTGTTCGACTGCATCGAACTCGTTTTCAGAATTGGCAGAATAATTTTCGTATTCACCTTCGCCCGCCTCGGCATCGCCGGCGTACTCTTCTTGCTCTACGACGCCGGATTCGTCTTCAGATCCGGCTGAATAATTTTCGTACTCGCTTGCGTCCGCGTAGTCGCCGCCAGCATATTCTGACTGCCCGGTGATGTCGCCGGCGTCACGAGCTTCCAAAGAAAAACTCGTGCGCTCAGTCTCACCGGCATAATCATCATCGGCATACTCCGTCTGTTCCGCCGGGCCATATTGGCCACGAGGCGAAGGCGAGGAATCGCTATAATATTCCGCTTCGGCAGCACCACTGCCAATGACATATTCAGATTGTCCGCCAAAGCTTTCGGCATCGTTCGGTGCAGTTGTTTTCCGTTCGCCGCGTGTGGCGGACGGTTCATCAGGATACTCGAATCGCCCGCTCGCATTATCCTTATCGCGCGGCGCTCCAACAGCCTTTTCTTTTAAGGGAGCAGCTTTGTCAAAGGCGCGCTCGTTGTCGCGCGGCGCTCCGGCGAACACTGCTTTTTCATTGGCAGACACGGCGAAAGCAGTCGCGTAAGTTTCTTGCCCGGCAACGGTGCGTTGACGCCAGCTCTCGGAAAAATCAGGCGCCAGTTTCTCTGCTGCCGTGCGCGCGCCGGCCTCGGCCATTTCTCGTGCATGCGCCGCGGCTTTGATCTCTTGCAAAATCGAAGGCCGCGCCGGCTCCGGTTCTGGCGCCACAACGGGCTGTGCGAAAGCGGCGAGAGCCTCCTCCACGGTATCGAATGATTGAATGAAACTATCCAGCTCGAGCAGCAAAAAAACGTCGTAAACGTCCGGGTTCATGTTCGCCAGCTTGACGTCACCCTGGTTCTCGCGCACGCGGCGAAGCTCTGCCGTAAACGTGCCCCAGCCGGCTGACGAAATAAACTCGACGTGGCCGAGATCGACGATGACTTTGTAAAAGTTCCTGGTTAGAAGATAGCTGACCACTTTTTCAAACTCACTCACCGTGGAAGCGTCAAAAATACCTTTCAGGCGAATGACGTGGACGCGATTTTCGGTCACTTCGACCGCTTCTACCAGGCGCCTCTGGATAGCCAAGATGAAAACCTCGTTGACTATGGTGATGCGTCAAATTAATAAAAAATGTTGGCCGGTTAACTGGTTTACTTCTCCCCGAAATCAAGCTTGGGAACCGTTCCCAGCACGGTCACACCGAGAAATTGCTCGATCTCATCGACGGACTTGAACGAGTGATCGAAGAACTCGATCAAGTAAACCAGGCCGATGCCGAAACCGAGGCCGCCGAACAATGCCATCAAAATAATCTTGGGCTGATCGGCGGTGTTGGGCGTAATCGGGCGGTTGGCCGGATCGAGAAGCTTGTAGCGAACTTCGGCATCACTTCGCCGCAGCGCGCCACCAATCTGCGAGCTGCGCACCTGCTCATCAAACTTCCTAACGAGTTCTTCGTAAGTGCTGACGTTGCTCTGAAGCTGCTCCAATTCCAAATCGTGCGAAGGCTGCTGTGTCAGGCTTTGTTTATAGTTTTGCACCAGACCTTCCAAAACCGTTTGGTGGCGATCGAGCAGATCCAAATCTGTGAGCATCATTTGCCGCTGCACGGCCAAGTCGAGATCGACCGGCGAATACCCGTTCGTGGAACCTTTGGTGCCAGTAGCGCGAATTTCCTGCTGTAGCGACTCGCGCAGATTGGCGATTTCCTGATTGAGCTTGATGACTTGCGGATCTTTCCAATCAGCCTGCACCCTCAGCACCGCCACGCTCGAAATTTTCTCGATCATCTGCGCCCGCAAATCTGCGGCCCGGCCAGAAAGCTGAATCGTGAGGCGATCTTTCGACGCGCCGATTTGATTTTCAAGGGCCAGCAATTGGCTTCTTTTGTCGGCAATCTCGACTGTCAGCGATTTAAGCTGGTTATTGATTTGCGTTTCGTTTTGCACATTGACGCTGGAGCTGCGTGTTTGCGCACGCACCATGCCGGTTTTGAACTGGCGTAGTTCCTCACGCGCCTGCTCCAGTTTTTGGCTATGCTGCTCGAGCTGCTTGGTGGCAAATACCAGCGTTTCACGCGGCCCGACTTCTTCGGCGAGCAAGGATTCTTCGATAAAAACCTCGGCGAGACTTTTCGTGAGCAAATACGCCTGCTCCGGATTGGTATGCGTGATGCTCAGTTGAACGAAGTTACCGCGCTTGGGAAACGTCACTGCCGTTTCCACCTTTTTATAAAGCCAGGCGAGCTGCAGCCCGCGGATAACTTCCTGCTCTTTGGCATCCGGCTGCGTGCGCAAGATTTCTTTCGCAGCCTCGAGCATGCTTTGTGAAGCCTTCAAGCCCGCTCGCTCGATGACTTTATTCAAAGTTGTTTCCGCCAACAACTGCTGCCGGATGTTCTCGGCAACGTCGGTAATTTTGAATCGCCCACGGACTTCGGTGCCCGGCGTAATATTTTTCAAATCCTGGGTAATAAATTGATTGGAGCCGAACAGAATAGTGGTCGTGGAAGTGTATTGCGGCGGCGTGGTGGCAACATAAGCATAAGCGCCGATCAACGCCATGATCGGCGGCACGATCAACAGCCACTTCCAACGCTTGCCAATTTGCAGCAAACTGCGCAGATCGATTTTTCCGCCTTGGGCCATATCTATTCTTCAAAAAATTGAAAATTTCTTATAATTGTTCGTGATTAAAATATTATGATCACGTTCGTAGTTACGCCTTTAGGCGTGAACGTTTTGAGATACCACATAATCGTGTCAAAAAGTCAAACACCTTTTGAGTTCAAAAATTTTATGCCTGAAGGCATTACTACGAACGCTCATCTTCCCTGGCCGAACAAGCGATTCAACAACAAATAGGAGGTGACCACTGCCACCGAGGCTTTGATCACTTCCACTGCCGAGCTGGTCAGCAAAAACCGGCGATAGCTTTGCTTGCCGGGGACAAAAACCGTGTCGCCAGGTTTCAAGATCAACGGTATCGGCGTGGCAACGTTGGTATATTTCTCAACGTTGACCGAGTACACCACCGGCGCTTCCGGCCCGCGCGAGATGATTTTGACGTGCTCCAAATCCGGCTCGGTCAACGGCGCGTTGGTCGTGGCACGATTGGGATATGCCGGTCCGCCGGCCTGGACAATGGCCTGCAAAACATCCATATCCTTCTCGATTTGGTAAACCCCGGGCATGACCACGTGGCCAAACACGTAAACGGATTTCTTACTCGAGAAAAGATTCGTTCCACCGCCCGTGCCCGGCTGCGCGCCTCCTGCTGTTGATGCAGCGCCGCCGGATTGTCCGGCCGGCACGTAAATATTGTCGCCCGGCATTAGCGCGGGCAATCCCTGCATTTCTCCCCGTTCAAAAGCCGCGGTAAGATCGATTTCAGTAATTTTGCCGCCAGTATCGCCGCCGCGGATGAGCTGCACACCGTCGAGCTGGGCGTTTTGTTGCGGGCCGCCGGCTTCGAGAATCGCTTCCCAAATATTGGGCATTTTCTCGAAATTGTACTTGCCCGGCGCGCCGACCGCGCCCGTGATAAAAATTTTTTTGCTGCCGTACTCGTTAATGACGATCGTGGCCTGCGTAATGCTTTTATTGTAGATCGAAATGCGCTCGACGATTTTGCTGCTGAGCTGCGAGATCGTCAGCCCCGCGGCATTGATACGGCCCGCCAAAGGAATATCGATTTTCCCTTCAGCGTCGAGGCGCGCCATCTGCACGTTGAGATCGGGTTGCTGCCAAAACGAGATCGATACGACGTCACCGGGCTCGAAGATATATTCCTGCGCCACCGCCGAGCCGAATGCACCCAAGAGCACAACCACACTGAAAAAAAACGCTGCCGCTTTGCCGCGCATGTTTTTACTCCATCAAGAAAAATCTATCGCGTGGTGCCTTCCACCACGTTGCTGCCGGAATACAGGCCGCCTTTGTCATATACAAAAACCTGATACGTATACTTCTTTCTGCGTTCCAACCCGCGATCGACATACATCGTGTTCGCCGGATTGTTGTTGAGTATGGCAATCGGCTGTTGTTTTGCCGGATCAATCGCCGGGGCTCCCGCTGCCGCACGGAAAATGCGATACGACGCAAAATCCGTGTCATTATTCTGCGACCACGATAGCTGCAACGACGTGGTATCGATGGCCGAAGGCAATGCTAGGGTCACCGGCGTCGGCGGCAGGTTGGGCGCCGTGATGATGCTGCCGATGTTGCTGCCGGCGGCGTTGCCGGCTTGATCGTAAACATAAATGCGATAATAATATCTCGTCGCCGCCTTGAGATTTTCATCGACGTAAAGCGTCTGGTTCTGGTTGTTAATGGCCGTCACCAAAGTGCTGATTGAATCGATTTTCGCCGTGCTGGAACGATAGACACGATAACTGGCAAAATCGCTATCAAGGCTGCGCGACCAGCTCAGTTGCACCTGGCTGGAACCGTCGCCGAGCAAGAGCGGGGTATTCAGGACCACGGGGGCCGGCGGCAGGTTGCCGCTGGTGCGGCCGGTTACTTCGTTGCTCGACGTGCTGTTCAATCCGGCCAGATCAAACACGACGACACGATAATAATAGATGGCGCCCGGCTGCAAATTCAGATCGTTATACGAAGTAATCGACATCAGCGTGACGCGGTCGATCGGCGCCATCGCGAGCGGATTGAAATTCGGCGTCGTGCTGCGGTAAATCGAATAATTCGCGAAATCAAACGTATCTTTTGAAGCCGTCCAGGTCAGGCGCAGCGCATTTTGCTGGGCGCCCACTGGTGTCGGCGAAAACAAAGAAACCCCGTCCGGCGGCTTCTGGATGGTGATTTGCGTGGCGGCCATAACCGGTTCGGCGAGGTTGCCAACGCGGTCGGTGAAATTGCCTCGCACTTTGGCTTGAATGACCTGCACGTCCTGCGGAATAAGATAATTCACTTCGTAAATGCTGTCGCCGGCTTTTTGATCGCCCTGCGTACCGTCATCAAACAGCAGAATGCCCTGCGGCCCGCCGACGATGCCGACCGTCGCCCTTCCGCCGGTCTCGTTCGTCTTCAAGGTGAAGCGAATAAAATTTCCGGCCTTCTTGACTTGACCGTTGGTATTTTCGGTCACGCCGGTGATTAAAGCCGTCGTGTCCAAGATGATGGAATCCTTGACTCGTTGCGCGAAATCGTTGGCATCCTCGTCGCGGAATTTTGCGTAGACCGTCTTCGTGCCGTCGCCGAAAGAAAGCAACCACTCCACGGTGGTTTCAAAAGGCTGCCAAGAAGAACCCGCAAACGACGAGTCGTTGCTCAACGCCATTAGCTTCGTACGAGGTGGCGCCGTCAATTTGACCGTCACCAGCCGCTGTGAAACATGGTCGGCGCCGGCTTCGATGATGATCGAAGCAAACGTATTTGGAATCACCGCGACGATGGCAGACCGCTTGCTTTCAAAGCCTTTGGCATTGACGGCGCTGACTTGATAAAAATATTGCAAACTGCTTTTCAAGCCGCGATCGACATAATGAGGAGCCATTACCGTATCAATCCGCGCAAAAACAGACATGGTGGTGTCGCGCCGGTAGATGCGATAGAACGCGACCGTGCCTGGATTGTCAGCTTTCCAGGTCAGCATGGCTTCCCGGTCGGTATAACCGATCACCAAATCACGCGGCTGCGGCGGAAATTGATCGTCAGTAGGAAACACCGGATTGTTTGGTTTCTTCCCACAGCTCCACAAGCCCAGGCCCACCCACAGCGTCAAGGCGGCTAATCCAAGCTTCATCATCTTCATAGGCTTCAAAATTTAGCATTCACATTGAGTCCAATCGCCGTGCCGCTCGTGCCCGGTTGCGGCTCGAGCGTTACGTTGACGTCCACATCGCCGCGCTGGTAAGAAGGAAAAAAGAATGCGGCATCGATCAGATTATAAAGATAAATGCTGCCGGTGATGATCAGCCAGCGCTTCCGCCGCTCGTAGGCGTCGTCCAGATCCGCTTTGGTTGCCGTCACCTGTGCAATCAAATTACCCTGCTCGTCTTGAGAGTTTTGTTGGGCTTGAAAACGTCTCAAGGCGATACGATAATCATTCAATGCATCGTTATAGCGAAAATTTTCGTAAACCGAAAAACCCACCGCGCTGAACTGCGCCAGGCTGATCAGAAAGCCTTTCGTGCGTTGATCGGCATACGCCTGGCCCCAACCCGGAAACACTGCCGAACGCATCACCGCCTTGGCTCTCGTTTTCGGCTTCAGCTTGATCGTCAGCTTGTCATCGCCTCTGCCGTTAAAGATGTAATCCGTCGACCAATTTTCATAACCGATTTTCGTAGCGCGGATGTGGTAGACGCCGCTCAAAAAATGCGTGATCGTATACGGCGTCCGGCCGGCCATAGCGTATTCGCCTTCGAGAAATACCAGCGCGCCGATAGGCCGCGTGAGGATTTGAATCCGCGCGTCCGCTCCGGTCTCGTTGGCGTTAGCCGCTTTCGAGGTCAGCGCCTCGGAAAAGGCTTGGCTCGCGGCGAGCCGAGGTTGGAGCAACATCAGGCCGGCCAACAACAAACCGGCCAGTTTCCAAACATGAAGACGGCAACCGAATCGCGAGAACCGGCTTAAAGGCTCTTGGGGACGGAGAAAAAGCGGGAGTTCCAAGCGATGGCCAAAAATTTTCTTAGAGAATACCCCGGCAAAATACGCTTTTATAAAAACCACTTGTCTCATACTCCTGCTCGTGAACTTATTTTGATGTCCGCCCTCGCAGCGCAACCAAAAGTCAGTCCACCTCTCCAACCTCCTTGTCAAGGCTTTACCACTTCCCGGCCGTTGATGATCATCCACAGCGTTTTCAGCATAATTTCGACGTCATGCTTGAGCGTCGAATTTTCGACATACATCAAATCGTACCGTAATTTTTCGCGCGCGTCGTCGATCGTGGCGTCGTAGCCGCAATAAATCTGCGCGACGCCGGTGATGCCGGGCTTGACTTGCAGGCGCGCGGGAAATTGCGGAATATCCTCGACGAGCTTGACCATGATTTGCGGCCGTTCCGGCCGCGGCCCGACCAGACTCATTTCGCCACAGAGCACGTTGAAAAATTGCGGAAGCTCATCCAAATGAATGAACCGCAAGATCCGGCCGACGCGCGTCGTGCGCGGATCGTCTTTTTGCGCCCACACCGCACCGCTGGCTTTTTCCGCATCGACGCGCATGGTGCGGAATTTATAAACCGTGAACGGCCGGCCGAACAAATCTTCCTTGCGCCGCTCGCCGGCCCGACGCTCGTGCGCGACCTTGATGTTGACCTGCCGCCGGTCGCGGCGGCGATAATTCAAGCCGGCGCGCTGCTGGCCGTAAAACACCGGGCCTTTGGAATCGAGCTTGATGAGAGCCGGCACCACCAAAAAGAAAATCGACGAAAAGACGAAGCCGCCAACAGCGCCGGCAAAATCAAAAGCGCGCTTGCCGAAATTCTCCCAAAAAATTTTGGTGAATGGCGCCGTAATCTTTTTCACCAATTTCTCCGGGACGAGCAGAATAATTGCCAGAGAGCTGAACAGGAAAAACGGCGAAATTATCCACTCACCGCGGAGCTTTTGCCAGCGCGCGCTCCAACCCTGCCGCCGCGGCGAAGCTGATCCATTCAAGCCCGCCTTGCCGTTGCCATTCATCAGCGGTTTGATCAAAAGTTGATACCGGTGATACGCCGTTTCGCGCGAGCTGCTTTCAACTCCGGCGACGATGGCGTCGGCGTGAATCGCATTCGTTTTCCGGCCGTTCCCGGTCGCTTGTGGAGACGAATAAGCCGACACATACTGAGCGTCGAGCATGTTCACAAGGTCGGGTTCCGCTATTCCGTTCGCCGGTGTTTTGTAGCCAATCGCGTTTTCATTTCGCATGATTGCTCCTCCGTCGTTTCAAATCGCCATCGCAGGCCAAAAACTTTATTTTCAATTGCGTCAAAAAAGAATTCGAATACAACAGCGTCCGTCCAATACAAATTGTAAAATCTTTCAGCAAGCTCCGTGCCGACGGCGAGCGCGCTTCAAGGCGCGCCTCAACTTCAAATTATAGCCGTGCGAATAGCGTCGTTGGCGCGGAACGAAAAATCGCGTGCAACGATTCCGTTAGAATTGCCGCCGGCGAAGTGAACCATGAGACGAACACTGTGTCACTCCAAAACAGCCGTACATTTTTTTGCCGTGGCATTGAAGCGCGGCGAGATTTAATCGCCTTTTAACATTAGATATATACGTTCATGAAGAGGGAATGCGTAGAGAAGAGGGCGGCGGGCGCCGGCCCAATGCCATGCTTGCAGCGGCAAAAAAACAAGGCGCCAAGCAGTTTTGTAAGAGATTTTAAAATTTCAAATTTGAAAGTGTGAAAAATGCGCGGCGTGGCCACAAAATTACTGGCGGGATTGACTTTTTAGAAATTGAGAAAGACGCTAGGCAGGATTGTAAAAATGAGCGGGGCGCCATCAACCTGCGATGGCGCCCCTGACCTTCCTCCTCTTCCTCGCTTCGCGTGACCTCAGAGGCGGAGGCCGATAGAAAAACGATGGGTTTCACCGAGGATGCCGAACTCATTAAAAGAATAATCAAGCATGAAATTGTAGCTGGTAATAGGCAGATTCAATCCGCCGCCGAAGGTGAAAGATTCTTCGTCGTAATTCACTTTATAACCGCCGCGCAGAAAAATGCGCTTGGCAAATCCATACTCGGCGCCGAAATTCAATCTTTCGTCGGCATCAGTCGGATGATTGAAATCCGAAGCCAGTAGCAGCGTGCTCGATTCGTTCTTAAAAACTTCCAACGACAGACCGACTCTAAAATTGAGCGGCAAAGACCAGGAATTGACTTGCAAATCGGCAGGCTGATTGCTATTGCCGCCGAGCACGACATCGGGGTCCGCTCTCAGCGTGAGGTCACGGCCATCGAGCTTCATTTTGCCGCCAAAATTCGACATTGCCATGCCGATCTTGATGCCGCGCAAGCCGGTATCATACAGGCTGCCGATATCAATGGCCAGCGTGTTGGCAGATTCATTGTAGATATTCTCCTGAATATATTTCCCGGTAATACCGACCGAAAAGCGGTCGGTCACGGCCTTGCTCAAGGTCAGGCCGACGGCGAAACTGCTGGCGCCCCAGGTGACACCGATTTCACCATCAGGATCTGCCAATGTTGTTACCGGCTCATCATCCATGCCGAGCACGGCGGCGCTAAAGCCGATATTGCCGGCCGAAGTGGGCACGACCAGCCCGGCAAAATCAAACGTGATATCCAGCAAATAATCTATGTGCGTAAGATGAACCTCGAGATTTTGCAAATTGCCGATGCCTCCCGGGTTCCAATATAATGCGGAGGCGTCGCTGGCCACGGCAGCAAAAGATTCACCCATGGCATTGGCGCGCGCGCCGACGGCGAATTTCAAAAATTGGCCAACGCGAGTGCCATTATTGTTGAAGCCCTCGGTTGAGGTGGCAAATTGCGCCAACAGCGAACCGGGGATCAGCCATGCTATTGTCGCGAAAAAAAGAATTTTTTTCATTTCACCTTTCTCCCTTGCAAATGAATCTCGCATCCGAATCTTGGATTTGACGAGTTGAGATTGGATCTCCATCGGCGTCCCGACACGGTATATCATTTGATTGCCAAAGCGAAATCGAGACCGCCGCAGGCTTAACGCAAAACGGCGATTTTGCCCATCTTCGTACCGATGGGAGAATCAATGTGATACAGGTAGACGCCATAAGCCACCTCGCTGCCAAATTCGGTTTTCAAATCCCACCTGGCAAAATTCAATCCTTCGCCATTACGATTGTATTCAATCTGTTTCACTAATTCTCCTGCCAGGGTAAAAATTTTTATGCTGCATTTTTCCGGCAAACGCGTGAATTGAATTTCGTGGCGATCAGCACGGGTATCAAAACCGGAAGTGACAACAAAGGGATTGGGCACGACACGGATTTTGTCCATTTCCTGAGCGGTCTCCACATAAGATCTCGCGGTGGTGCGAAATTGATAACGATCCGCGGAAGTCAGCGATTTATTGGTGACAACCTTGAAAACATTGCCGGCATTCACCAAGCCGCTGGGATCATTCACGCTGAGCAAAATTCGCCAGGCATAATCATCCGGATAGATTCCCTCAAAACCGCCCGAGCCGGTGTAGTCAGTATTCACAACGGAGAATTGCTCGCCGATGTCCCATGCGCCGTCGGCATCGCCATCGCTATCGAAGAACTCCACGGTAATCTGCTTCTCAGGTTGCGCGGTCACGTCGAAAATGGCAAAGGGTGCGGTCACCGGCGTGCCTTCATTATAATCCGTATAGGTGTAGACATTTCCATCAAAGCGGATTTCGTAGTCTTGCAGCAATGTGTTGCCGATGTCGGGCAAATCCCACTCCTCCAGCGTTAAAGTGTCGCCGCCGGCGAAAGCCGTCTGTCCGCTGGCGTCTTCGTTGACGCCCGGTTCCACATCCACAATGATAAGCCGGATGCCGTCAAAGATTTTGGCATTGTCCGCTGCCGCCTCGTAAAACGGCTGGTCAACCAACTTGAAGGGTTGGCCGGGGGCGCCGAGATCTTTGACGGAATAAGTTTTATCCGCGCCGGCATCGTTGAA
Organism: bacterium; assembly: GCA_050732275.1. Taxonomy (GTDB): domain Bacteria; phylum Zhuqueibacterota; class Zhuqueibacteria; order Zhuqueibacterales; family Zhuqueibacteraceae; genus Zhuqueibacter. The sequence goes on along the minus strand of JBOHQZ010000026.1, from coordinate 2,373 downwards.
GGAAATCTCATAGCGGTGACCGGTCACCTTCGTCAGATCAATCGGTTGTATCTCGAAGCCCTCGACATCGGAGTTGCCGGCGACATGGTCAAAACTGGTGTCCACACTGGCTTCGACTAGGCCCGCTCCCGACGCTTGTGGAATCACAGCGACGGTCTGATCGTCGGGGATACCCGGGATGTTGAGCGGCAGATTTTCCTTTGATGGCACGCCGACCACCAAATCCGGACGATCGTAAGCCGCCACCGTATACCAGTACTCATAACCGTTAAAAAGCCGTTTGGGTTGGTCGCGACGATTTTGATCGACGTAGCTATGCCGCAAGCCCGCATTTTTTCCTGGCTCGTTGCGCCGCTGGTCGACCGTGAAAATATCACCGGCTCGAGGAGGGCCGTTCTGGCCATCGTCAATGCGGACGAACATGCCGGTAAGGTAAATATAAAAACCGCTACGATATTTTCCGCGCGTGGCATCCGGGTTATCGGTTAATAAAACCCAATTCGTATCGAGCACGGCGAAACCGACTGCCCCGGATAGATCATCAAGGTAAGGCAACGTTCTGCCCAACGAGGCGTTGAGCACCTGAAAGACGGAATCCGATTCGAAGAGAATCTGAAAATTGTCGTTGGAAAAAACTCCCGAAACGTTCACGCCTTCGGCGTCGCCGGGCTGGGTGCCGTCGGCAATGCCTTCGCTGAGAATCGTTGCATCGGATATCGGGTTGGAGTGGGTGACGACGATGCCAGCGAGTTGGCCGGGAATGTTGACGACGTCATATTCTGCCAGCGGCACAAAGCCGTTGGGATAAAGTAGGGCGTTATCTGTTGTGAGTCCCCAGGTTTGGCCGCGATCTTCGCTGCGATAGATGCGATAACCTTCAAAATCCTGGCGGCCGGTCAATTGATCGAGTGAGTTTTCGCTGGGCTCCGCTTCCCAATAAAGTGTGACTTTCTCATTATCCGGCACGGCGACCAGATGCGGCGGCTCCGGTGGCGTGGGAATTCTGAAATTGTTGTCAAAAACGGTTTGCACCGCATTGGCGTTGCTCAGCAAGGTTTCAAGGTTGGGAGCGGCGATATAAGCCACGCCGATTTCAACGCTATCGCCTTTAGCGAGGTCGAACTCGCCGCTACTGAGAATGAAGCCCACGTCCTTATTGAAACGCGGCTTCATGAACAAACCGGGCTGCATATAACCATATTGTGCATGATCCCGGCTGTTGAATTGGCCCAGGCCGGGATCGGGCCCATCTTCGGTTAAATAAGAGGACCCAATATCCGGCATGGTGTTATACTCAAATGTTACCCACCCGGTTAAACCCAGCTCGTTGCCGTTAATTTCCGGGCTGCGCAGAAACTTGACCCCGAAGTGTCCGGGATTCAATTCCGGACGCGAGGCATAGAAATTGTCGCTGTCACGAGCGTAAGCCAGATTCAAATCGCGGATGAAATTGGAATCGTCATCTTCGAAATCGGCGCCGACCAGGGCCGGAATATCCGTGTCGGCGAGAACCCCGAAACGGCAGCGCCGCAGATTTTCGCCGTTAGGCAAATTATTTCTGACTTTATAAAATGCGAAAACGAAATCCTGCGTGAGCACGTCGTTGATTTGAATGAATCGCGCTTCGACCTCGATGTTCAGATGGCTGTTGGGGCTGACCACGGGATCATTATTATCGCGCATCACCCAGTACGATTCCTGGCGCGCCAGTCTTCGCAGCGAATCAGCGGTGACCGTGCCCCCGCCAAACGCCGGCCATAGTCCCTGCCACCTTGGCGCGTAGCTATCGACAAGGTCGCTGCGAGCAACAATGGGGTTGTTCAGCAAATCGAAAATAAAATTGGGATTATCATAGCCCGGCTCCGGATTGAACTGATTGTCGGAGATGTCATTGTAAGATTCGCTGCAAATCGTATCGCCGGCGGCAGTGACGCCGCCAAAAATGATGCCGACTTGCCACACCATATAATTTAACGATCCGGCCGGCCATTCGATGCTGCGCGTATAATTGCGGTCGCCGATGAAGCCGTTATTGTCATAAAACATTCGCATTCGGCCGTTATCCATCAGGCCAAGCTTGCGGTCGCTGAAATCGCCGGGCTTGGTTAGAGCCTTTCTCTCTTTCAGCGCACGCCACTTGCTGGCTTTGTCGCCAAAGCCGGCGCCGGCAAACAGCGCTGCGCCGGCAAGCAGCAACACCGCCAGAATGGTAAAATTTTTCAGCTTCATTCCTCTAACCTCCGTTTAAGGTGGCTTGATTCATCAATTAAAATTCAATCTCGGCGCCGACGCGAATATTGCGCTGGGGACCGATGTTGTACGGATCGCGATCGCCGAAAGGCGTGTACCCGGGGTCGCGCGAATCCAGCGGCA
>JBOHQZ010000025.1:0-18341 GCA_050732275.1 bacterium | reverse complement strand
CAATTTTTACGCAGCCTCAGGGTCAACTCGAAAGAGGAATTAATTCAACGCCTCTTAAAATATCTCGATGAAATCAATGAAATGCCGGTGGTGTTCAAATGGAAATACAAACTTGATGAACTGTCTGGTGTATAAAATTGTCATGAAATTATTGATATGTTGATTAGGAATCAAACTACTAGTGCTACATAACGACGATACCCAGATAGCCCTTTGTCTGGACAGCGTGCCAAACCATTGCCCCAGACTAACGCGTGAATAGCCGATTCGATGCCGGCATGGCGGCGACGTGCCGCGCGGTAGGCCGGGGTGCTTTGACGCTCTTTGACTTCTTCGCTTGGTCGGCCTTTTGGTGGCAGGCAGGCGGTTTCAACGATTTCCTGGAGTCCTTTCAGGTTGGCCGGGGTGTAGAATCCCTGATCAAAACTGGCGGCTTTGATTTTGTTCTTGGAACGGCGCTGGAGTTTCCGCATTTGTGGCAGCAGAATATCCTGTTCTGTTATCCCGTTCTCCAGGATTTTGAAATCGACCATGAAATGCGCCTGGTCTTCAACCAGATGCAACAGATGTCCAAACTCCCAAGCATAGGGCGATTTGCCGCGGTTGATCATTTCCGTATGCGTTTCAAAGAGACTAAAAATTTTCTTCGCATGCGGAATGTCTTCTCTATTAAGGACACGGCGTTCGGCGAGATCACAAACATAGAGCGTGGCCGCCATGTAAAAATCCAACTCGTCGGCTAGCTTAGTCACCCACTGGCGGGCGTTGTCTGCGGGGAGGCTGTCGAGTTGCAGATTTTCCTTGAAATCAAAGGCCTGGGTTACAATCCCGACGGCGGCGGTGATGAATTCGTTATAGAGGGGTTTGATTCGCGCCTGTTGCGTCGCCTTCTTGCTCCGAGTGGCTTGTTGGATTTGCCGATGCAACTGTTTCACCTTTTTATGCTGGTAGTTGGTTTGTCGCCAATTCGTCACCGAAAACAGTTGTCCGAGTTTTTTCGCAAAGCTTACGACTTTGCGAACGCCATCGATGACGAGGTTGGCATCGGTCGGATGATGAATGTTCGTCTGCACCACGACGCTATCACCACGGACTTTCTCGATGGCTTTGGGGACGAGTTGATGGCCTTCGGCGACAATGAGATTGGAAATTTCGCGGAAGGTTTCCTCGGTCAATTTGGCCAGATTCTCTTGCAGGGTGCTGCGGGCGTACCGCGTGTTCTCCCACTCGCCGACGCCCGGCATGCGGCGGAGTTTCCTATGTTCATTGGCGAGATCAAGTAAGGCATCGTAATTCAAAGCACAGCCGATGCGGACAGCGGCCAAGACGAGAATCTCCCAATATCGGAGGCCAGGAGAGCCGAGTCGATCATTGCTGTCGCCGAGGACATCTTTGGCAATCAGTTTCAAAACTTTTTTGAGCAAACGAGGATTTTCATAGACATGTTTGAGCGCCATCAAAATCGGTTCGAGCTCATGCCGGCTGTTCAAGTCGAATTCGATATTGTCAATCGCCGGGGCGTCCAATTTCATTTGCAGGATAATGGCTTGACGCATTGTCATCCTCCGCGAGTGTTAGCAGTTGCCGGTCGGGGTAAGCCACAAGTTCCAAGAAACTGTGTTTTTAAATTAATGCTTCAAGTGCTTTTATTTAAAAGTTGTCATGTAAAATAATATAATTAAAAAATTACAAAAAATCAAGTTTTTTGTAAATCATTATTTACGGCCAAACACTAGTTACGCCTTCAGGTGTTTTGTCTTTCGGACGCTATGATCCCTAAAGGGATTACGACGAACTTTTTTTGTTTCGAACAGAATTCAATCTAAAAGCGAGCAGGCTTATGGCGACAAAAAGAAAGATTCGTTTCGGGATTATCGGCTGCGGCTTGATGGGCCGCGAGTTTGCCGTGGCTACGGCGCGCTGGCCGGCGTTGTTGGAGACGAAGGCGCAGCCCGAAGTCGTGGCGCTTTGCGATGTCAATCCGCAGTTGTTCGATTGGTATACCGGCAATTTTGACTCGATCAAAATGGTCACGCCGAATTATCAAGATTTGCTGGCGGCAAAAGAAGTCGAAGCGATCTATTGCGCGGTGCCACACAATTTGCACGAGAAATTATATTGTGATATTATTCGCGCCGGCAAGCATTTGCTGGGGGAGAAACCATTTGGTATCGACCTGGCGGCTAATCAGCGAATTCTCGAAGTCATCAAACAGCACCCGAGTGTGTTTGTGCGCTGCTCATCCGAGTATCCTTTTTATCCCGGCGGCCATCAAATTCACCGCTTCATTCTTGATAATCCTTGGGGGCGGATCATCGAAGTCAACAGCGGCTATTTGCACTCGTCGGATTTGAATTTCAGCAAGCCGATCAATTGGAAGCGGATGATCGGCGTCAATGGCGAGTATGGCTGTTTGGGGGATTTGGGCATGCACGCATTGCACTTGCCGCTACGCTCGCGATGGGTTCCCAAACGCTTGTCTGCCGCGCTCTCAAAAATTGTCACGCAACGTCCGGATGGCAAAGGCGGGATGGCGCCGTGTGAGACGTGGGATAACGCGACGCTGCAATGCGAAGTCAATCATCCGGCCGAGGGCTATTCGTTTCCGATGACGGTCAAAACCTATCGCATTGCGCCGGGCGAAACCGATACGTGGTACATCGAAGTTCTCGGCACCAAATTCAGCGCGCGCTACACGACGAAATTTACCAAGACGCTGCAAACCATGCGTTACGAAGATGGCGGGCCGCAAGTTTGGATGAACGAAGACCTCGGTCACGCTTCGGCTTACAAAACCATCACCGGCGGCATTTTCGAATTTGGTTTCACCGATGCGATTTTGCAAATGTGGGCCGCGTTTATTGACGAATTTAACGAGCCGCGCGATAACATGACGTTCCGTTGTATCACGCCGGAGGAGACTTTGTTGCAGCACAAAATTTTAACGGCGGCGTTGGAGTCAGGGAAAACGGGGAAAGCCATGGAATTGGAATAAGAGGAAGTCCCAGCTAGTGAAAATTTGGGGGTGCAACCGCTTGGGCGGTGAGAGATATTGCAAGCAACATTTCATTCTGGAAGAATCCTTTTTCACATCAGTAACGTGCTTGACAACAAAAAAGATCGTTCCACGATGACACCGTCGCGGCAGTGTTGCTTTCTTGACTAACTCTGATCATCGATTCCGCATTTGAATTGTCACAGATTGTGATATTCTCACGTCGTGCTCCCACGAGTAAACACCTGTTTCCAAAATTGGGCATACTCCCGCCATTTCATGAAATTGATCCCCCAATGCGGACTCGCGCCCGTCATCCAACATGTGACCATGCCTTTGCCGTAATTGCGCGCGGCCAGCAATGGATACCAGCGCTTCATGTTTTCGATCTCCACGAGGCATTCGCAGCCCTCACGCAGGCGAACTTCATTGAAACCGAGCAAAGGTGGCAGCGTTGACCAGGTGATATCTTTGACGAGCGGATGGTTTTCCAAGTGGCAACGAACCGCAAATCCGGCGGTGGATTCGATCAGATCATCGTGCTGCAAACACTCGACGGGCAGCACGTCATGAAAGCGGCTGCGTCCCCAACCGCCTTTGCCAAGCTCGCCGGCGAAACTGAGCCAGCCGCCATTCATGTGAAAGTGGCCGCCAGACTCCACCCATTCGCGCAGCAAATCAAACCGATCCGGAAACGTGATGGGCCGGTCGCCCCATTTTTGCCGGGTGAAAAAATCCGGGTGCAGCATCAAGCATTTGGTTTCGACATCTGCAAAAACGATGGCGGTGGCCCATTGCAAACGCTCGGCAAAAACTTCGGGCGACATATGGTAGAGTTCCCACGATGGTTGCGAGATAACCTCCGCTTCCGGAATCGCGCGCAGGGCATTGATGAACGGTTGCGCGTAATTTAAAATCTCCACGTCTTTGCTCGGCGCTTCAAACGGGGACTCCACATATTTTTGTCCGATATGAATGCACCAATTTCCCACGTGCCAGAGGCGAAGCTTGCTTGGAGATGACATGGTTTTGTCTCCTTTTTAGTAAGCGGATAGGGCGGATAGAGCGGATGAAAAATCTCTTCGGCTACGTCCGCTTTGGTTTATCGGCATTAGTCCCTTTAGAATGAAATCTTTGCAGAAAAAGCAAAAACTTTTGGCTCACTGAAAAAGAACTCTCACAGAAATGAATTCATTAAAATCACTTCTGTGAGAGTTCCACTTCTGTGAGCGATAATCTTTTTGGTTGTGGCTCATTCGCGTTGGATTTTGCATACGGCTGTGCCCAAGGTTTCAAAAACGTTTTCACCACCTTGGCAATTTTTCTCCCTTCGTTAATCAGTCGATATGAGCCTGCCGCGGCGGGGATCACAAACGTCTCGGCGTAGTTAAAACGTTGGCGCATGCCGGTGGGCAATTCGAGAATAATCGATTCTCCTTCCACCAAACTCATGACGTGACATGAACCTGCGGTTTTCACTTCCACCGAAGTCATAAATTCAAAACGATGGACGTCATAAAAATGCTGGGGATGTGTGGGCAGATGATAAAGCTGCCAATCGTTGCCACTTTGCAGGAGGGCGGGCTGCGAGACAAGCTCTGCTTTAATCTTCGCGCCCCGACGCTCAAAATAAAGATTCTCGAAAGCGCGCGCGATATTCAAAGGTCGCGGCTTGCCGTTGAGATCCAAACGCAGCCAATCATACATTTTAAAGGTGAAGATGTACGGCGTGGCGCTGATTTCGAGCACCAAATTGTTTTTGCCGGAGCTATGAATCGTGCCGTGGGGAATTAAAAAGAAATCGTGCTTATGCGCCGGCTCGCTGTTAACGTATTTGTCGATGTGGACTGGCACGTTTCGCTGAAAGCTGCGTTCGAGCTGGTCGCGAAATTCCTCGGGGCGAATGTCTGCCTGAAAGCCAAGATACACACGCGCATCGGGCTTGCAATCGAGAATGTAATAGCACTCATCCTGTGTAAAGGTCTCGCCAAAATTTTGATGGATGTATTCCGGCCGCGGGTGGCATTGCACGGAGAGATTCCCGCCGTCGAAGGTATCGAGAAAATCATAACGGATGGGAAATTCATAACCGAAGCGCTCGGCGAAATCACCGAGAACTTCGCGATAATTGTTGAACATTAAAAAATCGAAGGAAACTTCGAGCATTATCTCATCGCTCTCGAAGGCGATGCCATTTTCCGGCGCGATCATTTCAAAAGACCAGGCGTAATTGGGAACTTCGGTCGTGAGTTGCGGAATGTTTGCTTTGATCCATTGCCCGCCCCAAGGCCCCGGCTCAAACCAGGGGCGCACGCGAAAATAATTGTGGGCCATCGTCTCGAGCGCGGCACGAAAATCCGTGCCTTTCATAACTGCCGGCTCATCGGGACGCTGGGCATCCACAATTAGATCGATCTTTGGCAGAAGATGCGCTTTGCGGCGATTTAAAACCGGCCAATCAACGAAGTAGAAACGCTTGTACATTTTCTGCGAGTCGCCCGGTTGCGAGGCGCCCAAATTGGAAATACTGCCCGCGCGCGAGCGAAATTGGATTTCGTTTTTCGGTACGTCAACATACACCAACAGCCCCGGCCAATTTGCCAACGCGGACCCAGCGCCGTAAATGATATTCAACTCGCTTTCGTCATCTGGCTTCAGTTTCTTTAATTTTTCCGGATCAAAGAAGTCACGCAACGTTCCGGTAAAGCGCGTGCCAAAAATCGGATCATCGCCGCCAAGGAAAGGAGCAATCAGTTGGTTGATCTGGGACTCCGGCAGCAACGCCGCTTGCACGTTTTGCCATTTTGCTTGAATTTGCCTCCGGCGGAACGCAGCGTCTAATTGCGCGACGAAATGTTGCCAGAGAATGTCGCCGAATCCGTCAATGATGATGTGGTTGTGTTTTGTGGCAAGCAATTGCGCGGCAAGGGCGTCATAACCCAAGCCAATCTTTCCCGGGCCGGCAGGAAACACTGGGTAGATATTATAAATTTCCGGAGGAGGTGAAACAGGTCTGGCCGGAGCCAAATGTTGCGAGGTCTTGCGAAAGGTACCCAGATTCATCGTTCTCCTTGCTGCGGACGATTGTAATCGTCTTCATAGCGGGTAATGTCGGCCTGCTGCCAGTTGCCAAAGGCGACTTCCAACACGCGAACCGCGGGCCCGGTGCTGCTGAGACGATGTTTGCTGTTGGCCGGAATCCACAGCTCGTCACCGGCTTTGGGATAATGCACGGCTTCGTCAATCTGTACGGCAGCGCCTTCGTCGAGAATGATCCACAACTCGGCGCGTCCGGTATGCGATTGCAAGCTGAGCCGCTGGCCCGGCTTTACCATCATCAAGCTCACGGTGACTTCTTGATTGTTGGCGTATTGCTTAAATGCTCCCCACGGTCTTTCGACTAATTCAATATCGGATTTTCTTGCAGGAATGGGTTTCGTGACGTAGTTGAGCATTGCACTCCTAACGTGGATGAACCATAACTAAACGGCTTTTATCCAATTGATCCACTAAATCCGTTTACAGAAAAATTAGTAAGCGGATTGAGCAGACTGCGTCCGGCGGATTAAGCGGATAAGTTTTTTGAAAGAGTTGCTTCTTGAGAAATTAGTAATTTTGTCTACACTGTTGCTGAAACTGCTCGCGTTCTATCAGCACCGGTCGATCGTTGCGAGCGACAATAACCTTCCGAAAGTTCTTCTCTGCAATCGTGCTGTAATCATGGCCCGCGGCTGCAGGATAGACGCCGAGATACACCAACGGCACGGCGCCGACATTCACCGTGCGATGCGCCGTAAATCCGGGAACATACACGGCACTGTTCGAGACAAGATCGAGCATTCGAGATTCGCCGGAATTGATGTCTTCGAGCAACATCATGCCTTCGCCGCGCAAACCGATATAAAATTCCGCCGCTGGCCGCCATTCATGGAGATGGCCTTTGGTCAAATAATACTCGTCGCCGACGCGGCCAGGCATGATCTGGCCAATGCCGTAATGCAATTGACCATCGCCTACGGCAGGCTCGACACTCGCGACAGTATAAATGATGGGATTGCCTTGTTGGAGTGCGTCTTCATAAGCGCGTTCATCTGCAAAACAATGACGCAGATCGCTCAAACGGCGTGTGACGGCCGGAACGCCGTCAATGGCGCCGTTGTCGGGATCAAATCGAGACAGCAATTGGTCAATTCGTTTCATGACAATGCTCGCGCTTTCAGGCTTTCCAGCAATTCCGGTGAAATCGGCACGCCTGCAGATTCGATGGCGAGCAGAGCGGCGCCGAGAACCGGCGGCAGCACCGGTGGCTTGATCGAGCACATCGGGACACGCCTCAGAATGGCGGCTTCGATTTTTTGCTTGTAAAACGTTGAAGCATTGGCCACCCCGCCCGCAATAATGAGCGAAAAAGGGCCGGCCAGAAAATCAAGCTGCTGCGTCACCGCGTGAACCATCAAGGCAAGCTCATCGGCGCCATGCTCGATAATGTTTAAGGCCACTGCGTCTCCGCCGCCGGCAGCGGAAAGAACGAACGGCGCCAGTGCGGCGATCTGCGTCACGCTCAAATGCTCGTGATACAACAACCGCATCATTTCATCAATGTGTTCGTAACCCAGCGCTTGTTGAATGAGCAGGCTCAAACCGGTCGGAGCGCCTCGTCCGTCAGCCGCGCGAATCGCTGCGATCGATGAGCACGATCCCTTCCGCGCCGGCGAGGCCGCCTGCCAGGGCAATGCGAATATCGTGATCCACCGCAATTTTATTTTCTTTGACCAATTTCAATGCAACGACGATTTGACGAATCGTTGCCCGATCCGATTCCGACACCACACCGGCCATGCCAAGATAAGCGGCATCAGCTTTGGGTGATTTTAAATCGGTTTCGGACCATGCGTGCTGCACGGCCTCGCGAATATTGGCCTTGGCAATTTCCACGCCGACGTTGTCATAATTGGATGGTCCGGAAATGCCATAACCAAGAATCGCGCCGGTTTCGGAAATCAGCGCCGCGCGGGTGTGGGTGGCGCCACCGTCAATTCCGAGAAGAATCATCTCTGTTTGCCAGCTTGTTTCGATGAAAAAATCTGCCATAACATACATCAGCAAAAACGCATTGTCAAGAAATTTGTCATAAATTCGCTTGCGTTTTTCTTTTGCATCAGATATATTCAATCCCAATAAAAATGAGTAAACGGATTGAGCTGATGAAGCGGATGAGCTTATTGTGTGAAGATTTCACAGCAAAGAAATATGGCCAAACTTTGTGGAAAATCTTGGACACGCGCCGAATTGCTCAAACACGTTGGCGACATTCGGCAGATTGCCAACGTGCGGTTGTGCGAGTTGAGTGATGGGCCGGGGCGCGGTGTGCGCGTTGCTGAGTTCACGACTGGTTCCGGATTTTTATTCACCGTGTTGCTGGATCGCGGATTGGATATTTATACGGCTTCGTTCAAAGGCATGCCGCTGGCATGGCAATCGGCCACTGGCGTCGTTCATCCGGCTTTTTATGAGCCGGCCGGCACCGGTTTGCTCCGCAGCTTTGGCGGCGGGTGGATGAACACCTGCGGCTTGACCAATGCCGGACTTCATGGCCGCGACCAACTCGGTGAGTACGAATTTCATGGCCGCGCTTCCCATCTGCCGGCGCATTTGATTGGATACGGCGGGCGCTGGCACGATGACGAATATGAGCTTTGGCTCGAAGCGAGCATACGGGAAGTTTCCCTATTCGGTTTCGATTTGCAATTGACGCGCCGCCTAACCACGCGGCTCGGCGAGAGTCATTTGCAAATTGTCGACGTCGTGGAAAATCGCGGTGATCGCGAGGCGCCGTTCATGTTGCTCTATCATTGCAATTTTGGATTTCCATTGGTTGCGGAAGGCGCCCGCCTGATGCTCAATCAGAAATCGGTGCGCGCTCGCGACGAAGTCGCCCAAACCGGTATCGCGCGGCATCTGGTGATGGACGCGCCACAAGCCGGCTACGCCGAGCAAGTTTTCTTTCTCGAAGTTATTCCTGAGGCGAACGGATTTGTAACGGCTGCCGTTGTCAACGATGAACTGAAACTGGCGGGTTATGTTTCGTATCGCCAAAAAGAGTTGCCGAATCTCATTCAATGGAAACAAATGGGCGTTGGCGCTTACGCGCTCGGAGTGGAGCCGGCGAATTGTTCGGTGCTTGGCCGGCAAGCCGAACGCGAACGCGGAACATTGCCAATGCTGGCGCCGGGAGAATTGCGTGAGATGATCGTGCAGCTCGGCGTCGTAGAAGGAGAACAGGAACTGACAAGGTTTATCGCGAAAATATGATTTCTTTCAATCAAACGCATGGCAATTAGTTTGACCGTTCTTCCGGAAAACACTTATGGAACCTGGCTCGCTTCTGCTCAATGAGTGGTTGATGATCATCTTTTTTGCGGTGGGCGTCGTGGTGTGGGGATATGTTCTCAGAGGCACTGCCGGCGCCGATCTTGCCACGGCATTTCTGGCGGATCGCAAAGTGCCCGGCTTTATCGCCTCCTTCTCGACGGTCGCCACCAACATGAATGCCAATGATTTTATCGGCATGGCCGGCGCGGTGTATGGCTTCGGGATCATTCTGATTCACCAGCCGCTGCTCAATTGCGTGGCGGTGCTTTTTCTCGGCTTGGTGCTGATGAAAAAGCTGCGCCGCCGCAATGTGTTTACTTTGGGAGAGTGGCTGCGCGAGCGCTACAGCAACACGGTGGGAAATGCTTATAGCCTCATTTGGGCTTTTATCTGGATGAATTTCAATCTTGGCTTGTATATTTACTCCGGCGCGTTGGTGATGAACACCCTGGTCGGATGGAATTTGTTCGTGTCGATCGTCGTGCTCACAGCAGTAGCGGCAACTTACACGCTGCTCGGCGGATATCGAGCGGTTGTCGCCACCGATGTGGTACAATTATTTTTGATGTTCTTTCCGTTTCTATTTATTGCCGGACTGGTTTGGAACGAGGTGGGAGGGCCGGTCAAATTGTTGCAAAGCCTGCCGGCGGAGAAAACGGCGATATGGGGATCGACAACGCCGTTTGGCTCGCTCGGCGTAACCATTTTTGGCATGTTGCTCATCGCCATGAGTTATTGGAGCAGCGAGGCCCAGGTCGTGCAACGGCCGCTTTCCGCTCGCGACCCCGATGCTGCGGCCATTAGCTATATCGGCGCCGGGTTTTGGTATGCGATTTTGGTGCCTTTCGTGGTCTTCTTGCCGGCGTTGGCGGCAATCAAGTTCTTTCCGAATCTTCCCAATAATGATTTCGCCACGCCGATGCTGCTGAAAAAATTCGTTCCACCCGGCCTCTATGGCGTCACCATCGTCGGTTTGCTGGCGGGAATTTTTTCCAGTTGCGATTCGCAAATCAATTCGTTCTGCACCATGTTCACCACGGATATTTACAAGCGCATGATCCGCAAAGATGCCGATGCGGCCCGTTTGCTCAAAGTTTCGCGTTTAGCGGGCGTCATTTTCACGGTGGCCGCCATCGGCACGGCGGTTATTTTTACCTTCGCGCGCCACGGCATGTTTCTCTTTGCCGTCGGCATCGTGGCGACAATCATGCCGCCGTTTGGCGCGGTCACCATTCTTGGCGCGATGTGGAAACGCGCCAGTCCACGCGGAGCGGCTGTTGGCGTTTTTGCCGGGATGGTTCTGGCCGTGATATTATTTTTTCTTGATCTCGACGGCCGGCTGGCGCATATTGCCAAGGATACTTTGTATTTCCGCAGTATGGTGGTCTTTTTGATCACGCTCTTGGTGGCAATGGGAGTCAGTTTGCTGGAGCGCTATGAGAGCAAAACGCCGCAGCACGATGAAAATATGGCGGCTGCAAAAGGGCTGAACAACCCCAAAATTTTGGGCGCCCTGCTCGCCGGTTTCGTGGCGGTGATGTATTTGATTTTGACAATAATTGGGTGAATATTAATTTAAATTAAAAATTTTATGCCCTCAAACCAAAAATCATCACTCGATATCTGGCGGCCGGCTGGAATTGTCCTCGCGGGCATCGGCCTGCTGACCATTTCCACGCCACTCTTTGCCCCACTTACCGCCAACGCCCTACTACTCGATTTTATAGCGGGTGGGGCATTGTTGCTCGCCGGAGCGCTCGGAATTTTTATGGGTCGGAGGCAGGCGAGAAAATGACAGCTCAAGGAAAAGAAATGTCATCAACTAAAATTAAATGGGGCCGTTACGAAAATTTACGGCCGGCGCAAATCGAGAGGATTCGTGAGCGAACGCCGATTGCGTATTTGCCGTGGGGCGCGCTGGAGTGGCACAGTTATCATGCGCCCATTGGGTTGGATGGCATCAAAGCCAACGGACTTTGCGAAGCGCTGGCGCAAGAAACCGGCGGTGTGGTTCTGCCGCCCATCTATGTTGGCACGGATACCATTAAACCCTACAAAGGTTTTCATCATACGATTGATCACGGCGCCGAAACGGTTACCACGCTTTGTCTTGAGTTTTTGACGCAATTGGCGGATGAAGGCTTTAAAGTGATCGTGCTGGTGACGGGACATTATGGCGGCGGACACGTTGAAGCGATTCAAAAAGCCGCGGATGAATTTACGGCCACTCATCCCGATATCGGGCTATGGGCGTTTCCCGACTCCGAACCGCTCGAAGGCGCGTATCCAAAGAATCATGCGGCGCGCGGTGAAACCTCATTTCAATTGTTGTTCAAACTCGAGCTGGTTGATTTGTCGACATTGCCCCCGGATCGCGAAACTACTTTGGATGACGATGGCGTGTGGGGCGAAGATCCGCGCAGCGCTTCAGCCGAAGAAGGGGCACAAATGCTGAAAGTGTTTTTAGAGAACGCCGTGCCTAAAATAATAAAATTGCTGCACAGTAAAACCTAGTGCAGCAATAGCTGCAACCGCTCAAATGTTTTTAATCATTTTGACCTCCATTATTTTGACTTATACCTTTTTGCCCGGCATTCATATTTTTAATTGTTTTGCCCTTAATGGTTTTGCCTTATAATCATTTTTAAGGAAATTGGATCATGAAATATCGCCTGCTCGGCCGCACCGAACTGCGGTGCAGTGAAATCGGTTTGGGCACGTGGGCTTTTGCTTCGCAGGTTTATGGCGCCGTAACTGAATCCGACGCCATCAACGCCATTCGCGCCGCGTTGGATGCCGGCATCAATTTTTTCGATACCGCGCCGCTCTATGGAACGCCGCAACGCGACGGCGTCGCCGAGGAGATTCTCGGCAAAGGCTTGGGAAAAGATCGCGGCCAAGTCATCATCTCGAGCAAATTCGGGCGGAATTCTTCCGAAGGCAACACACCCAACTTTCACGCCAAGCGTGCGCGGCAATCTGTCGAGGAAAGTCTGAAACGTCTGCGGACAGATCGGCTCGAGGTTTTGTTTTTTCACTCACCATTTAGTGCTGAAGAAATTCACGACGATGTTTGGGAAGCGTTGGATAAGCTGAAGGGCGAGGGCAAGATTCGTTTTGTCGGCCACTCGATTTCGATGTTTCAAAACACCCAGCAGATGGCGCGCGCCTGGGCGGCGGAGCGCAAGATCGACGTGATTCAAGTCGTCTACAGTCTGCTCAATCGCGAAGCGGCGGATTTGATTCGCGACCTCGGCAAAGAAAAAATCGGCATTGTGGCCAGAGAGTCGTTGGCGAACGGCTTTCTCTCCGGCACGATTGCCAAAGATACGCAGTTTCCGCCCGAGCATCTGAACGCGCGTTATTCAAGCAAAGAAATCAACGAGCGGGTCGAGCAAGTGCAGCGTCTCAGCTTTCTCGTTCGCGATGACATCAAGAACATGCCGCAAGCGGCGATGCGCTGGGTGTTGGACAATCCGCATGTTTCTTTGGTTTTATCCGGCGCCAAAAATCAGCGGGAAATTCTCGAATGCGCCGCGGCCTCGGACGCCGGGCCGTATGCATCTGAAGAAATGCAGAAAACCGCAACCTTGCACCAGAAAGATTTTCAAGCCGCATGAGTGACGACGCCATTTCCAATCTGCCTCTTGAAGTGATTTGGGGCCGCGCCAACTGGCGCGCCGGCCGCGAATTATATCGAAAAACCTCTCGTGAAAAAGCGCGGCGCATTTTAACGCTGGGCCGCCGGCCCATCGTCATCGGCGGCTGCGGCCGCTCCGGCACGACGCTTTTGCTTTCTATCCTTTCCTGTCATCCCAAAATTTTTGCGATTGATATCGAAACCGTCGCGCTTTGTCCGGATGGATATGGCGCAGACGGCCTGTACAACCGCGTGCCGAATTTGGACATTCCTTTCCAGTTTGAAAAAATTTATCAATACCTCATCGATCATGAGATTCCGGAGAGCTGCGAGCGCTGGTGCGAGAAAACGCCGCGCAATGTTTTGTACTTCGAGCGGATTTTGCGCCACTTTGGCGAGCGCATCCGCCTCATTCACATCGTGCGCGACGGCCGTGACGTCGTCACTTCGCTTCATCCCGGCCATACGTCGCGATTTTGGGTGACGCCGCATCGTTGGGCCATGGATGTTGCGGCCGGACGAAAAATGGAAAATCATCCGCAGATTCTGACGATTCGTTATGAAGATTTGGTGCAACAGTACGAAATGACCATGCGGCGCATCTGTGAATTTATAGATGAAAAGTTTGACGCCGCTTTTTTGTCGTATCCAAATTCTGCTCGCATTAAAGAAAGCGGCGCGTGGTTCAATCCAGCGCAGGCGACAAATGACAAATCCATCGGCCGGTGGAAAGATACTAAGCACGACGAGATCATTGAAGCGCTGCTGCAGGAACCGATGGCAATTGAGCTGCTGCGGCATTATGGGTATGTGAAATGACTTGCTCACAAGAGTGGAACATCTCACGGAATTTTTTGGCCCCCGTTTCTGCGAGAGTTCCATTTTCGTGGTTTTTATTTTTTATGACAGTATAATTTTTCTGTGAGGAGGAATGATACACGCGCGCAAAGTTTCTGTTACAATAATCTTGATACTCACCGCCGGCAGCGCCGCCAGTCAGAATCGCCAGGTTGATTTCAGATTTGCACCCGAACGCTATTTGACTGCCATCTGCCTGCCGGATGATTGGCAAAAGACTCTGGTCTCCGAAAAAGGCGCGCTAGCTGACGATTTCGGTCCAGGTCCGTATGCCAAGCCGCTAACGGAGATTTCAGTTGGCCTCAAAGAAAAAGAGTTTCGGATTAATCGCCAATATCTGCAAGACCCTCGCGTTCCAATCGTGACCACCGAATGGGTTGGCGATGGCGTCACCATACAACAGCATGCCTTCGCGTTGATTCCGCAGGATCCACAATTGCAAACACCGGCTCAGATCAATGAAAAAGTCCAACGAATTGACGGGTTGAACGGTTGCATCGGCTGGGCTTCGCCTTCTGGAAAAATTGATCCCGCTTTCAAGAATGTTGCCTGGGGAAACAATCGCCCGATCAAATATCGTGTGAAAGTCAGGCCGGGAAGCAAGAAACGCGTGGCAATGGGAATCTGCGAATCTTACAAACCACGCGCCGGGACACGAATTCTCGAGCTGCACGTCGAAGGCGCAACCCCGCTCACCATCGACCCCATGGAATCTGGTAAAAAGAATCACCCTTATGTTATTCTTTTTGACGGAGAAGATGCAAATCGCGACGGCCAGCTCGCGATCGAAGTTCACGCTTCGTCGAAGAGTCCTGATCCGAATGTCTTTTTGAATGCGTTCTGGATTTTTCCGGAAAACGCGGCGGTATCCGCCGAGGAAATTTTGCGAGGCGAAATCTCATCCAAAACAGAAACATATTTTGATTGCGGCACCGAAATGGAAGCTGCAGCGCCATCGCCACGAATCGATGGGATCGTCGTCGCGATTTCCGCTCAATCGGCAATCCCAATTATCACGGTGCGATCATCACGCGTCTTTACCTTTGACTCCACCGCCGGGATGCTCCGAACGAATGGCCTTCCTTATTTGCTTTCTCGTCCGCAGGCAAGTTCTGGCATGAAAAAAGGTGATCATTGGCTACTCGAATTACCGAAAGGAACGACACGAGCGGAAATCATTGTTGTGCATGGCGGCAAAGGCCGCGAGGCCATCCGCCGTGTGCCCGATTTGCAGCAACAAATGCAACGCGCAAAAAACTACTGGCGTAACGAAGCGCCGATTCCGCGCCATAGAATTTTCGTGCCGGACAGCGGCATGCAATATCTGCTCGAAGCCAATATTCGCAACCTGTACCAAGTGCGAGAGATTGTTGACGGCCATTTGCAGTTTCAGCCGGGGCCAACGGTTTATCGCGGGCTTTGGTCGGTAGATGTGATGCTCAGTGGCATTCCAGTGATGATGTTGGGCGATACTTCCAGTATGCGCCGATTTCTTGAAAACGATATACGCTACCAGTTGCCGAATGGGCAGCTCCGCGCCATGTATCCAACGCTTTCGCTCATTGAGACGCCCGTTTTCGTATATACAATGTGTTGGTTTGCGCAGAGCACCGGGGATCATAAGTGGCTGCAGAAAAATTGGAACGTGATTACGAAGGGAATTAACTGGTTACGCGAGATGCGCGAGCAGACGCTTGCCGATCCAACCGCGCCGTATTACGGTTTGATGCCACCGGGCTTTGTCGATGGCGGCATTAGCATGCCGACGGCGGATTACGGCAGTATCTGGTGGGCGATGATCGCTATCGAAAAAAGCCTCGAGGCCGCACGGTGGCTCGGGAAAAATGAGATGGTGGGAGAATGGCAAAAACTTTTTGACGAGTTCATGTTTTCTTTTCGACAAGCGGCGCGCCGCGATTTAAGAAAGGACCGGCATGGCAACACGTTTTTGCCGATCAGTGTTGCCGATACGGCGACCAGCCTGCCGCAAAAAGGCCAGTATGCTTTTCTGCTGCCACTGCGCTACGGTAATTTCTTTCATCAACAAGATGCTTTGCTCGATTCCATCGTGCGAGACAATCTCGCGATGTTGGATGCGACAATGAAAGAAGGACTTATCGTCAGCAGTGGATGGCTGCACAACGGCGTTTGGCCGTGGCTCGGCGGCATTCATGGGATGGCGTATCAGTTGTTCGGCAACACGAGTCGGGCGCACGACCTGCTTTATGCATACGCGAATCACGCCGCGCCAACCGGGACTTGGGTTGAAGAGCAACAGATCAAAGACATTGGCAGTGCAACGGCTGGCGATGTTTCAAACGCCGAAGCCAGCGCTATCTTCATCCACCTCGTCCGACTGCTTTTGGTGAGAGAACGATTGGATGATCTCGAGTTGCTTTCCGGTGTTCCGTCAGAATGGTTGATCCCGAATGCGAAAATTGAATTGAATGAAATATGGACGGACTTCGGCCCGGTGACGTTGCGACTAACAATTTCGCCCGACGGAAAATCGGCATCGCTGTTGGTGGCGCCGATTCATGGCAGAGGGAGCAAGGGGAAACCAGTGATTTTCTTGCGACAATTACAGAAGCTAAATTTCGTTTCTGAAAATGGCGAGCCTTTGCCCGAGGTGGTGAACGGAGTTTGGGGCAAACCCATGAAAGTGAATTTCAAAAAACAAATGTGATTTTAAAATGTTTTCGCTCCTACGATTCGCCTCAAATTACCATTTCAATTTTCAAATCGCCTTTTGCAAGCGGCAATGCCAACCGGCCATCTTGCAACAACGTGGATTGGCCATTTACACGAGCGCCGCGCTCGATGGTTTTTGCGGCGCGAACAATTTCCAAATCAATCCAATGGCTGTGAACGCGAAGGCGCGCTTTTACTGATTTCAACTCTGGCAAGAGCCGTGGGCGAATCAACAAATGGTCGATCTCCGGTCGCACGCCGAGCAGATGATGCACGAAAAAAATGATCATCTCCGCCCAAGTCCACGGCGTGATACCGACCTGCGGACACGGCGGCACCGGACGCGGTCCATAAAACTCGAACCAAGTTCCGGCTTCGCCGCCTTGCACTTGCGCGAGCCATCGCAACGCACGCGTGACTTTTGCATAATTGCCATTTTCAAGATAAGCCCGCGTGATAAAAAGCGTCGCAAACGGCCACGGCCCCGGTGAATCCGGCTCTGAAGTCACGTGATAGCGTCCGTACCCGCCGTTGTCCCAACGCTGATTCCACAGCGTTTCGAGATGCGCCAACGTTTTTTGCGCCAACTCGCTGTGTGGATCGATCATCTCAAGCGCGATGGGCAAGGCTGCGGAGGCATCGGGATCGAGGTAACAATTCGGATCGTTGGGCGGCAACAGGCCCGGGGGAAGGTCTTTGGCGTCAATCATCGCTAACGCGCTTTGAGCTTCTCCCGAAGCCAAACGTCGTTTGATGAAATGGCCGTCTTCTATCATGGCAAATTTCGGATGCGTCAGCATGGCTTGTTTGATCGAAGCTGCTGCATCATGCCATCGCTGCGCGTGGGCGGTGTCGCCAACGCGCTCCGCCATGATCGTAGCCTTTTCCAAACCCAGCACCACAAAAAATTGGTACGCCAGCTCGTAGCCTTCGCGGATGCCATACTCGGCGTGACGCTCCCAATACTCGCGCGTGTTTTTGAGCAAACGCGACTCCTTGTCCCAATAAATGTCTTGCAACGGAAATTCCGCAACCGCCACGATTTTTTTCCAGTATTGGCGAATGAGATTCAAGGTCGGTTCGCCGCGCCACCGCCAGAGATTCCACAAGGCGTAGAGCAACCCGCCGTTTTGATCCAACTCCACTTCCGCAGGATCGCGTAAGCGACCGGAATCGACAGTGTCACCTTGCGCAGTGACAAATTTGTGCAAGAGGCGCTCGATTATGGTTTGCGCCAGCTCATGATGTCCCGCCATCGTCAACCCGCTCGTCACCATCGCCTGATCGCGTACCCATTCGAGATTGTATTGCCAGATGCTGCCATCCATTACGCCGGAAGCGGAAATGGCTGCCGGTAGTTGCGCACAGGAGGCAGCAAACATATGATTCAAGGCAGTATCACCGCAATCAAATTGTGTGACATTTTTCCAATATGTTTGCGTTTCGGGAGAAATTTGCAAATCGCCGGTCACGAAAAGATCAACGCTCCAACCGTCGTTCGCGTTGCCGAGTAAAACATATTCAAAAATCGCAGTGAATTTTTCGTCTGCTTTTAGTGAGTAGGAGGGAGTCCCAAGTTTTTTCGCCTGGCAATTTTTCGATTTGGATATAGCTGTCGAGATTTCGACGAGGTGATTCTGATCGGTTTGATTGTGCAAAGTGACAACTCGGCGCAAACGAGAGACTTGCAGCGAAGGGCAATAAAATTCTTCTCGCACGCTTATGCCATTGGCGCGCCATTCCGCTGCCACAGAAGGAACGTTATTTCTTTTCTCCCTCTGCACT
>JBOHQZ010000024.1:0-18375 GCA_050732275.1 bacterium | reverse complement strand
ACGAAAAATGCCACCGATCTCGACATTGCCACACAAGGCTACGGCGTGGGGAATTGGTATTTTTACAACGGCCAAGCAGAAAAGGCGAGGGAAATTTTTGAGAAGGTGATTAAAGGAAAATATTGGGCGGCATTCGGGTATATCGCGGCGGAGGCGGAGTTGAGGAGAATGTCAAAAAGATAAAAGGATAAATTGAAAAGTGGTGAATCGTGAAACGATGTTGCTTTGTTAGTGTTTTTTTGAAAGCTCACAAGGGCCGTCGGCGAATTTTTCCCTCGCGCACAACGATAAAGTAGCCTTGCAAGCTATTCCCATAAGTTTTCAAAAGAGATTGCATGAAATGAACTTTAACTGAACTCTTTTCAGAAACAAAACGTATTAATAATGATACCAGCCGAAACTTTTTTCTGAAGAAATACCAGTTCCCCATAATCTTTGTCGTTGGTGAGCAAAATACGTAATTCGGCATTGGCTTGTTCCAAGAGTTTTTCATCTATAGTGTGAGTCGCTATCTCACACATATAAAGCACATCGTGTCCGTCATGACGCAGCATTTCAACGACGGGCTTCTCAACATCTTCGTCAGCCAAAAAATTCATGCTGCAACGGCCTCCAATGGAAGCAATTCGTCAGTGCTCAACGCTGTGGCCGCATACGCAATCGCAGCTTGAATATCTTCGCGCTTTAATCTGGGATAATCAGACAGAATTTCGTCGAATGAAATGTTTTGGGATAATTTTTTCAAAATAATCTCAACCGTGATCCGCGTGCCTTTGATGACGGGCTTGCCCAGCATGACTTGTGGATTAATTTCGATGCGATCCCCAAATGAATTCACCATGTAAAATTCCCTTTTCTTGCCTTAGGGCAATACGCTTTTGACTCTGAAGCGGTTCTCAATTTCAGCCAGCACTTCGTCAATCGAAACGCGAGGATTTTCATGCACGGCACCGCCTTCGTGTCGATGATGGGGAAAAGTCGTAAGGTGAGGATGATGTGGGGCATTATCCCAGCGAATGATTAGTTGATTTTGAGCGTCTTGCCAATGATAGGAGTATTTATTCTTTCCGATGATAGAAGATTCATTGAGGTGAAGTGTCGAACCGTCGACTAATTCTGCACGGCGTTTCAAGTGCCTTACCGTGGCTTCGTCAATCAGATCGATGACCTGCACCTGCTTTACAGCAGGACTGCGTCGCAAAGCATTGACTATGTGAAGCATGCCTGCAGTTCCTCGTAACGAGTTTTCCACTCTCGGGAGGCCGCGTCAAATGCTTCCCAAGCGATAAAATCGTCCCATTCTGCAAACGACTCGTCTTGCGCCTCTTCAACACGTTTTTTGAACGCCGCAAAATCACAACCATACTTGGCGGCGAAAGCCCGTGTCCGGCTGGCAAAATATTCGTATTTTGTTGCCGCATGTGAGAGCAACAAGGAAAGCAGCTCATTTTCTTCGAGCCAATCCGGCGCGTTGAGCGTTTTTTTGGTAACCATTCGTTTGCTCCGTTTTAAAGTAGATTGCTTTTAAGTTACAAAAGCCCATCTTTTTTTGCAAGGCTATTTTCAATAGTTCTTCGTTGTATTTTTCCGAATTTTGTGCTAATTTGCAAAAAACGATTTGCTTTAATTGAACCATAGTCCTCATGAGGGGCTTATGCTCGAGATCTCCATTCGCTTCGAATCGAAAGAAAAAGAAGAAGATTCTCCGATAACCGTCTCTTTGTTTCGTCCCGATACCGGCACTTCGATCCAGCAGACAAAATATCAACCGCCGCTTGATGACGCCGTGCTCGCGGACTTGCGCTGGTATTTGGAAACCTTCTCCCTTTGGCCCACCGGCCCGGATTATCTCCGCGCCGAAAGCATCGAAGCCAAGCTCGAAGACTGGGGACGCAGCTTGTTGGAAAGCGTCACGCAGAGCCGTGAAGCGGCTCAACTCTGGCAGCAATTTCTCGATGCCGAGGGCGAAAGCAAACTCGTCACTATCGACGCCATCGATCCCCGCGTGTTGCGCTTTCCGTGGGAGCTGCTCGCCGATGAGAGCGGCCATCTCTTTCCGCGCGGCCTCAGCGTGCGCCGGCGCTTGCACAAAACCACCGCGCAGCCCACCAAGCCTTTTAGCCTGCCGGTGCGCGTGTTGATGGTCATCTCCCGTCCCGAAGAGGCCGGCTTCATCGACCCGCGTGCCGACGCCCTCGCCCTGTTCGAAGCTTTGGACGGCCTCGGCAACGCTGCCGAAGTCGAATTTCTTTATCCGCCCACACTCGCGGCTTTGACCAAGCGTCTGCGCGACCAACACGCCCCGGCCATTCACGTCGTGCATTTTGACGGCCACGGCGTGTACGACGCCCGCCTCGGACTCGGCTACCTGCTGTTTGAAAATGACACGCACCATCAGGATCTCGTCGATGCCAAAGTAGTATTTTCAACTACGAGTAATTGTTTATAGAAGCCACCTGCCACATTCCTTCTGATTTGGCCTTTCTCGTACATCTTCTTTCCTCAAAGTATCGAAATTTTTACAAATTTTGGTTAGTTTGTCTGGAAATTCTTTTGATTGCAGGTACTTATAAAAATCAAACTTAGGAGAAAATATGTCATTCCCCGATTTTGATCCACGAGTAAACAATATTGAACTGGCTATTAGTTTCGTTGAAGAATATTTCAAACTCGTAGAATCGAAAATGGAAGAGGCTAAACATTCGGAAATGACTGCCCTTGATGCTTCATACCCTCCTGACATTCAGCAACAACATTATGGGGAATATTCGGCACTCAAAAGGGAGCTTGAGTATTCTTATGACCGATTAGTAAGTATATCCCGATACTCGATTGTAGTATTACTTCATATGATAGTAGAGACACAAATGCGAGCATTTTGCTTGGAATTGCAGAAAGAAAAAAAGAAAGGACGAGAAAAAGATAAACAAGGGAAACTTCCTTCCAGAACATTCTCAGATTTTAGAGGTGGCCCGATTGAACAAAGTAAATTATATTTGACAAAGATAGTCGGAATCAGTTTAGAGAAAAATCCAAAGTGGGATAACCTGATGACACTTCAGAAGGTACGTGATTGCATAATCCATGCATATGGCGATGTCAGCCGATCAAGGGATCAAGAATACTTGAGGAAACTAGTACAGCAAGGAAGATATATTGAGATTGATGTCGATGGAAAGCTGATTATTCGAAGGGACTTTTGTGAAGATCAGATTAAGAACTTTTCGGATTTTTTCAAGGAGCTATGTACAAAGGCTGGTTGGAGAGTAGCTAGCTGAAAAGTACAATAACCTAGAAAAGTGTCCAAACTTGACTGTGGAAGCCGAGCAATCTAAAATCTGGGTTTGAAATGCGAACTAAGATTTCGACAAAGTATTTAGTTGTCGCGTTAATTGCGATTCTTCTGCTCTATAATATTTTTGTGCCTGATGATTTCCTAAAAAGGATTTTCTCTCCTAAAGAATATTGGTCTGAGCGTGTAGCGTCACTAAATCGACTTATTTCTACTTCGGAGAAAATAGTCTATGAACTATCGCTTAAGATAAGAACCCAAAATGCGAGTAAAGAAATCCAAGAGATGGCGCAAGATTTTATGAAAGGGGGCATTGCAGCAGACTCGGCGATAAATTTGGCCTCCAAGACATACCTCAATGGTATCAAGTCTCAAGAACTTCTCTTGGAAGCTTTCACAAATCACCTTTCAAGCCGCAGGAAACTACTTGAAGAGGCAAAACGTGAATTGGATAAAGTCAGCAACAAATAGAAATTAATAATTTGCTTTTCAAGGTTAAAGGTATTAAAAAACTAGATGTCATAGGAACAAGCCTAATTTTTCACAAAAGTTAAGCTATTGAACCTTAACTAAGCAAATAGATTTTCGCAGTATCTCAGCAATCGAAAAGCACCTATGGATATCCATTTTAGTTGTCCAAATTGCCAAAGTAAATGTTCAGCACGACGCGAACAAATTGGGCAGGAGGGTAAATGTCATAAATGTGGGGCTACGATTTTAGTCTCATTTCCTAATCGAGATGTATCGTTTTTCAAATCTTATCCTAAAGCGGAAACTATAAATAAAAAGAGGAAGAGGCTGGGAAGAGTAGTTTGGACTTTGACCGCCTTTATTATATTCGTCATTTTGAGCAGTGTTGGCAAGGAATTAGGCCGTTTGGCAATAAGAAAGCACACTAACGAACATCAACCAAATAAAAGTGAAGTATATCAGGCTGACCAAATAAAAACAATCTTTGAGACAATTTCTCGGGATGTCAACAAACAGTGTCCGATGCAGATTGATAAGTATACTAAACTTTTAAGCACAATGGTAGTCGATCGAAAAGTAACTTACTTTTGTGAATTGGATTTCAACCTGTTGGCAAGAACTGGTGCGATTGGTCTATCAGAATTAAAGGAATCGCAGAAAAAACTTATGATAACCAATTTCTGTACTAATCCGAATGTTGACTTATTCAAACAATACAATGTGAGCATCGAATACCAATATCGTGATTTGGATGGAAAACATCTATTCAATTTAGACATAAGTAAAGATGCTTGTATGGGTAGAAAATTTTAGCAAGTTTGAACATCTACACCTGTGTCTTGTAAACAGCGGTGAAAAGTATTTTGAAAAAGAAAATGTTTTGTATCGCCAACAGACGAGGCAACAGCACAGCAAGAAAAAACCGAAGCCGGAGCGCAAGGCATAACCATAGATGATTTCGTCGCCCTCGCCTGCCAGCCCAACGCTCCGCCGCAGCTCGTCGCACAAGTGCACGGCATCGCACAAAGCCTGCAATCACCCGAAGCGTCACCAGAGATGCACGCCCTCGGTCGCGTCCTCGCCGCCATTCTCGCCGGCGAGCGCCACCCCGATCTCTCCGCCCTGCCGCCGGAGCTGGCGAGCAAGATTCGAGAGCATTTGTGACGAGTGAAGTTCGACTTGGGCAAAACGATTTTACAAATTTAAAGGAGCTGTATGCCCAAGTCGAACTTCGCCCAACGATCTCACCTCACATCATACCTCAAAAACCTCACAAACGCCCCCGCAAACGCGGCGAGGGTGTATAATCCCAACAAGCCAAAATCGATTAACGTCGGCGTGATGGCGGCGGCGTAGGAGTGTTCCGGCGGGATGAATTCCGGCATGTCGGATAAATTGAGCGTGCCTTTGTCGCGGTCGCCGCCGATTTTGATGCCGGTATTGCTGTTGATTTCAATACGGAAGCCGCCCATGCCGCCGGATTCCTTCTGCTTCTTGTCGGCATATTCGGTGAACGCGGTGCGATAGTTTTGCATGGCATCTTCGTAGCGTGTTTTCAACCCCGCGTCGGTGCCGGCCAAATTCAGCGCGGCAAGCTGGTAAGCCGAGGCCGGCGAAAAACGCGAGAGCGAGAACGCCAAGCGCTGTTGCTCGGCTTTGCGATTGCGCGCCTCTTCGTTCAATTGTTGGGAAAAGACGTTGATGTCTTTTTGCATTTTCTTGCGCTCTTTATCATCTTCCTCCAGCCATTCCCACTCGTGTTCGTCACGATACGCTTCCCGTTCTTTGTCGTTCATGCCCTGCATGGCGGCTTCACGGTTGCGCCATTTCTCTTGAATGCCCTCTCGATGCTTTTCCCACTGCGCTTTTTCAAAGCCATCCTGCTGGCCTTCGATTTCCGCGACGGTCGGCACGGAAACGAATTGGCCGGCGGCCATCACGCCTGCGCGCGGCACGATCAACACGAACGCCACCCATGCCACCAATGAGACCAGAAATGAAACCGCCGATTGCCGCGTCAACGTCGAGACTAAAATTCCGAAAGCCATAAAAAAAGTGAAGAACAAAATCGATACGCCGAGCAAAGTGCCGAGCTTGGCCCAGTGCACATCCAGCATCGGCACGCGATACAGCATCACCAAAAGTACGCCCAGCATGATGGGAATGAGCAACGGCACCACCAAGCCGAGCCACGATCCGAAGAATTTCGCCAGAATGTATTGCGCTCGCGGTACGGCGTTGGAAAAAGTCAATTGCAGCGTGCCGGCTTCGCGCTCGCCGTTCACCGCATCGTAAGTAAACAAAATCGCAAAGAGCGAAAGCACGACTTGCACGATAAAAACAAAATCGACGTACCGAAAAACCGCGAAGATAGTGTCGGTGGAGTAAATGCTGCTCCGCAGCTTGATGCCATCAAAATTGCTGACCGACGAGAGCCGCCCGATGTCATTGTTGACGCCTGAGACGAAAATTTGCATCGGGTCGGGCCTGCGATAAACCTTGTTGTTGAGTCCCATCCACGATGACGCTTCGCGCAAATCTTGCTCCACGATTTGCACCGCGGCATCGTATTGTTTCACCGCGGCGTGATATTCCTGAATGCCGACGAAGACGCTCAACAGAATCAGAACGGCGCACGTCGCAAACGTCGCAACGAATTTGGGGCTGAGGAGAATGGCTTTCAGCTCTTTTTGGATTAATGTTCCCAACATGAGGGTTTCCTTTTTTAAAATTTGCAACGAAAAGGGAACTGCAACGAAAATCGTTCGTAGTTACGCCTTCAGGCGCCGAATGTTTGAGTTGAGGAAATGCTTCAAAAAAGGCAAACGTTTTCTCAATTACAAACTTTCTATGCCTGAAGGCAACACTACGAACTTTTTACCTTACATCATACCGCAAAAACGCCACGTAAGCCCCCGCAAAAAAGGCGAGATTGAACAAGGCCAATATACCCAAATCAACCAATGCCACGCCAAAAACATCTTGCAACGAAGTGGATTTAAAAACAAATGGTGGAATCTCGCGCGGGTTGATCGGGTCTTTTTTCGCCTCCTCACCGTCGGTATTGCGGAATGCCATGATGCGAAAGCCGCCGAGCAACATGCCGGTTTTTTCTTTCATGAATTTCGCATACGCCTGCTGGTAGTCCGTGGCCGCGTTGAGATAATGCTGCTTCAGATCCAAAGAAGTTCCCACCAAGTTGGTGGTGGCCAATGAGAAAGAAGCCGCCGGCGAAATCCGTGCCAAGCCGAAGGCCACCCGCTCGCGCACGCCCTCACGATTGCGGCGCTCTTCGTTGAGGCGTTTGGACAATGTCTGCAATTTTTGCTCGCGCTCATCGCCGAGTTTTTGCATGAAGGAATTGAATTCACTCATCATTTTCTCGGGATTTTCGCGGGCATCTTCTTCCGGCTTGAAATTGCTCATTTTGCCGCGATCTTCCTGCCAGAGTTGCGCCGCCAAGCGCGCGCGTTGCGACGCGTGCTCGTCGAGCGAGGGCACTTTCACGGCACGGCCGGCGAGCAGCACGGAAGTGCGCGGCACGATCAACACGGCAAAAATCCACACGACGAGCAGCAATAGAAAGGAGCTGGAAGAACGTTCCGTCATTGCGGAAATGAAAACGGATAAAGTCAGGAAGACGCCGAAATAAAGCAGGCCGGCAAGGATGACGAGCGCCAAGCGGATCCAATCATCGCCTGCCATCGGTACGCCGAGCAAGGGCAAAACAAAACTGCCGAGTAAAATGGGAATGAGCAAGGGAATCGCCAGCGCCAAAAACGTGCCGGTGATTTTGCCGCGAATGTATTTGTCGCGCGGAACTGCATTGGCAAATGACAAGCGCAGCGTGCCGCGCTCTTTCTCGCCGCAGATCGCGTCGTAAGCAAAGAGAATCGCAAACAGCGAAAGCACGATTTGAAAGACAAAATCCAAGTCGAGAAAACGGAAGACGGCAAAAATGGGATCGTCGCCGTAGCGGCTGTCTTCGGCGCCGACTTCCCCGCGGCCGCGCACTTCGATGTTGCGGCCAATGTCGTTCGAGATGCCGGTGACCAGCGCTGCGAGCGGTTGTGGCGGCAGAAAGATGCGATGATTGCGCACCATCAGCCAATCCGTCAAACCCTCCATTTGCCGCAGATTTTCGGCGAGGGCGGCTTCGTATTGCCTTTGACTGACTTGATAATTGCGTGCGCCGACGTAGAAAGTGAGCAGAATCAGCACAGCGCACACGCCGAAGGTCAGCGCGAATTTGGTCGAGCCGATGATGTCGCGGAGTTCTTTTTCGACAATCAATTTGAACATGCTTGCCTCGGGTTTTGGTGTATTCGGCTACGCCCGTAGGGATTTGCCGAATCGTCCGGATGAATTTTATACGGACACAACGATTGTCATTGCGAGGCGTTTTTTGCCGAAGCAATCTCTGGAATTTTCAAAGATTGCTTCGCTGAGAAACGCTCGCAATGACAACTTTTTCGTTTTAATATTCTGTTATGGCTTTGGCGCTTCGGTCGGGCGCACGCGAATGTCGGTGATGCCGTTGGGCGGCAGCGCGGCGACGGAGATGGCAAAGCTCAACCAGCTTTCGTCGTTCTTTGCTTGCGCCAACACTTCGATGGCGTGCTCGCCGGAGCTGACGACTCTGTGCAATTTCAGCCCGCCGCTTTGTTCGTAAAAACCAATGTCCTGTTGCGCATTTTCCGGGTCGCCGCCATGCTCTTCGTGAAAACGGCGCAGCGTCGCGAGATCACCGGTGTTAAAAGCGCGAATGAATTTTCCTAATGTATTTCCAGCCGGTGTGTTGGGCAATTTGAGGCCGTCTTCCACCGTTGCAGTTGCCTGTTGTGTCGCCGGAGATTTCAATTCTTCCAATTCTTTTTGCGCGGTTGCAATAACACGCTGCAATTCATTGAGGCGTTGTTGAGCGGTTGTCTTTGCCACGAGATTTTTAAGCGCCGCCAAGTGGGCGACTTTCAATGCTTGTTCAGCAGTTGTTTCAACATCCGGAGTGACACCAGTGCCCTCCCAATTGGTTTTCGTAATCGGATTGATGGCGCGCGCAAACGGAACGCCGATCATGAAATGTTCGTTGATTCGATGCGGACGAACCGGATGCGCGCCGCCACCGGTGGTTTCGCCTACAATTGTCGCGCGCTTCAGATTTTTGAGATTGTAGGTAAATTCTTCGCCGGCGGAAAAAGTGTGCTTGCTGGTCAAAACGTAGACCGGCTTGCTCTCGCCGTAACGTTTGCCGGCAACAGTTTCACTCGTCCAATATTCCTGCGTGTGATTGTCAAAGCGGGAATAGATGTCGTTGAGATGCGTGCGCTTGTCAAAAAGATAACTCGACAGCAACGCCACCATTTCCGGTTGGCCGCCGCCGTTGCGCCGCAGGTCGATGATCAGCGCGTCGGTGTTGGCGAGAAAATTCATCGTCGTCGCGGCGGTTTCGCTCGCCATCTCGGCATCCATGAAACCGCGCAGATCGAAATAACCGATGTTGCCATCCAAACGCTCGACTTTTTCAAAGCCGAAATTGCGGGCGCTCGCGAAAGCGCGTTGCCGCTCGCGTTCCTCCGGCGAATCTTGTCGCTCGCGGCTAAAATCCGGCAAAATCTCCTGGCTGTATCTGACACGCAGATGTTTGTCGCGGCTGACTTCTTGGAAATGCGCGGTGAGCGTGCTTGCCAAATTTTCGGCGCTGGTGATTTTATCATACTCTTTCCGTTTCATCCGCGCGCGTATCGCCTGCTCCATTTTTTTCGCCATCTCGGGAAAAACATAATTCTCGTTCAGCGCTTTGGTCGCGCTTTCGATCACGGCGGCGCGCGTTTTGGCATCAATCGTCATGTCTTGTTGCGGACCGCCGGTTTGGATAACTTGCGCGAAGCCTGTTTTTGCCAAAGCTAAGCTACTCGCCAGTGCAACGGTTGTGACAAACCGTTTGAAGTGTTGCATCTCGTTTCTCCGTGTTTCAGTAATGACCAGCCCCGGCGGGGCGAAATGTTTATAGTCAAATACCAATGAAAAGCATTGAAACTCCTTTAGGAGTGATATGTTTTCTGAGGTGAGAATTGAAAGGCCTGCTTTTTATGAGCGTATTCCAACATGTCGCTCCTACGGAGCTTAAAGGCCTCATCAAAACTCACTGCTATAAACATAGCACCCCTAACGGGGTTTTAAAGCAATCTGGAAGACGTTCTACACTCCTCGCCCTACGCCATAGCCTCGATATGTCCGGCCATGTAGTGCATGTACAAATCTTCGAGGCTCTCGCCGGCCAGTTCTTCGGCCGTGCGTTGCATCACGAGCTGGCCTTGTTTCATGATGCCGACGACGTCGGCAATTTCTTTGGCGCGGAAAATATCGTGGGTAGACATCAAGATGGCTTTGCCCTCGTCGCGCAGGGATTCCAGCAGATGAATGAATTCGAAGCCGGCTTTGGGATCGAGGCCGGAGGTCGGCTCGTCGAGCAGAATCGCCGGCGCGTCTTTGAGAATGGCGATGGCGATGCCGCATTTCTGGCGCATGCCTTTGGAGAAGCCTTTTAGGCGTTTATTGTGCGCTTCTTCCTGCAAACCGACGCGCAATAAAACACGGCGATAATCATCTTTGGTGTAATTGACTTTGCCGCCGAGCCGCGCGAAGAAATCGAGATTTTGGATGGCCGTGAAATTAGGATAGAGCATCACGTTCTCGGAGACGAAAGCGATCTTTCGTTTTGTCTGCAATGGTTCTTTGTGCGTCACGATGCCGTCAATGCGCGCTTCACCCTCGGTCGGCTCGACGAAGTTAAGAAACAGATTGATCGTCGTGGTTTTGCCCGCGCCGTTCGCGCCGAGCATGGCGTAAATCTGTTTCGGCTGTACCGCAAATGAAACATGATCGAGCGCTAGCACGCCGTCTTCGTAGCGTTTGGTTAAATTCTCCGCTTCGAGCAACGGACGGCCGCCAAAAGTTGATGTTTCCATGATTGCCTCTTCAAAAATAATTGCAACGAAAAGAGAACTGCAACGAAAAAGATTTATTAAAAAATGTTTGCAACGAAAAGGGAACCGCAACGAAAAATATCCGGGCGATTCGTAAAATCCGGATACCCAAAAATTTTTTGTTACCGGCGTGATAGCCGAATGCCGAAGATGACAATGCCTACGACTACTGCCAAAATCGAGGTGATGATAAACGCCATGCCCCAGATGTTGGCTTCGGATTGCACTTCGACGGTGACGGTTTTGTCCTCGCCGGTGATGGGTTTGTCCTCGGACAGCGCAGTGGTGCGGATGCGAAATTCGTAGCGTCCCGCGGACACGCCATCCGGCGGCGTGAATTTGAGCTGGACTCTTTTCTCTTCGGCGATGTCGAGCGCTTGAATCAGCGGCGGGTCGATTTGCTTGCTCCAATTCAGCGGCGGATCGACTTCGATGGCGACGTTGTCCATGCGGCGCGTGCCTTCGTTGACGACTTCGAGATTCGCCGCCACCGCTTCGCTCGGCTTGATGGAGTAGAAAAGCTGCGGCGCGCGCACGAGCAATTTGCCGACACCGCGCGGCAAAAGCTCCAAGCGCACATAGCCGACATTCATCGCGGCAATTTCCTCCGGCGTCCATTGCTTTGTGCGCACCTCACCCAACGTTCCGTCTTGATCGTTGGGAATAACCAGAACATAAAATGGCATGGGCTTGTCGATGGTCACTTCCGGCGTCGGACGGTCCGGCAGAAAAATTTGCAGCGCGGCGCGGCGCGTGTTGGTGCTCTCGGTAAATTTGAATTGGCTCAAACGCGCGCGGCTGACCGGATCGCTGAACGAACGATTGATCTGAAGCGGCAAATTGACGACTTCCAATTTGAACGTGTTCGTCGTGCCGCTGAACAGCTCGAGCGTCAAATCGAACGTAGCCGAGCCGCCGAGATCGGCTTCCTGCGAAAACTGCTCGGACTGCACCAGCACTTTGTTGACGCTGGCGTCCTTTTGCAAATAAATTTTTGGGCTGCGCTGGCTGCCGTTGCCGTAGACGATGTTGACCATCACGGCGTCGAGATCTTGCAGCAACGCGAAATCGATCTCTACCGGCTCGCCGTAACGGAGCTGCTCGATCTTCGCTTCGTAAGGCTGGCTTATGATGGCGTTCGCGTCATTCAACAGCGAGACGTAAACGTCGTTGACGACATCGGGTTGCAGCGAGCGGAACAACTCGTCGTCGAGATTGATCAGCTTTTTGAAATCCGCGCCGCCGCCGGAAGTATTTTCGAGGCGCAGGCGCACGTGCTTGCGCCCGTCTTTGTGTTGATACTTCACCGCTTTGGCGACCGCGACGTACTGCTTCTCAAACAGCACGGCCAGCAACGATTGTTGATAGTTGACTTCGGCGTCCGCAAAAAGATTGCGGCTGCGATCCAGCTCGAGCTTGGAGATGAGATTTTTCTCGAAAAGCTTTTGCTTCTGCTCAAATTCGGCGCGGGCATATTCATAAGCTTCTTTGGCGCGCTTGAGGCCGAGCAGGCGATATTGGTCATCGCGCTGGTTGTAATTGACCTGCGCTGCGGCGTGATGTACGAACGTGCCGGCGAGCAAGCACAACAGCAAAACGATCTTGAGAGTTTTTATGTCAGATAAATTTTTCTGCATGGCGTTCAATTATTTTGTCGAGGCAACCACGAACGAATTATTGATTGTTGCTGCGAATCATCATCCGGCCTTGGCTTTCCTTCTTGGTCAGCGAGGCCTGCATCGTTTTGTCGCCGCGCTTGTATTGCAGCTCGATTTTCGCGCCGACGGCGAGCTTCTCGAACATCTCGGAAAGCTGCTGGGTCGATTTGATTTTCTCACCGTTGAAATTTTCGATAATATCGTCTTGCTTGAGATCGCTTTGCGCCGCATTCGGCATGATGCCGACGATTTTGAAGACGTTGTCCTTTTTGCCAATGATCAAACCGATTCCGAGCAAGGGCGCGACGTCGCCGGCATCTTGGCCGGGGCCACCGAAAGTGAAGCGCTGCATTTTAACGCCGCCTCCACTGGAGCCTGGGCCGCCGGTGGTTGCCATTTGCATTTTCGGCAAATCTTTGGGATCGGCTTTCGCGAACGAAACGATGAAACGCTCTTCTTTGCGACGCACGCCCATTTTAAATTCCGCGCCGACGGCCGTTTCTTTGTAAGCTGTCTCCAATTCTTTGAGCGTTTTGAGGCGCTTGCCGTTGCACATCAAAACCACGTCATTGGCTTGCACGTCGAGGTCTTTGTAAGCTCTCGGGCGCATTTCGGCCGGTGCGATGTGGAGAAATTTGATCTCTTTGCCGTCATCCACCACAACCGCGCCAAACTCGCCCAAGTTGAAAGGCTCGCCGACAATGTTGGTGGCAGAATCGCTGCGAGAGACAAAGCTTTGGGCGTTTGCCGTTATGGCCGTGACGGCAATCATGAGCATCAAGGCGATCACTGCGAAAGCGTGCTTCATAATTTGCTCCTTGTAAAAGTGAAAAATTTTTCGTAGTAATGCCTTCAGGCATCTTTGTTTTAAATTTCTCAACAGCGGCTCCTGAAGGAGCTACTACGAACGCTCAGTTACTACGACGATTCAATATACGTCTTCGGTTTGATTTCGGATAGTTAAAGAGTGTTAGAGAGTGTTAAAAAATGTTAAATCGCAAGCTTTTTCAGCGCAAATCACGTAAATTAGAAGCATGAAATTGTCGAAGAAAATGGTCAGCGCGATCGTCGCCCTGATGTCGCTGGCGCTGCTCGGCCTCATCGGCGTGCAGCTTTACTTGCTCGATCACGCGATGGAGTTGAAGAAGCAGGCGTTTCGCCAGAACGTCAACGCCGCGCTCACCAGCATCGTGCAGCAGCTCGAGACGAAAGAAATGGTGGCGAAAGTTTTTAATGTTGCCGTGAATATCGCGCCGAAAAATCAAATGGCTTTTATCGGCATGCGCGTCGATACCGATAGCCTTATTCATTCTGATAGTCTGCGCGTGACCAGCCGCGTGATGGTGAAAGAGCCGCAGGTCAAAATTGACAGCAATCGCGTGTGGTATGAGTTGCCGACGCCGCAACATGTGCGCTTGATTTTGTTTGATTCGCTCGGCCATCGCTCGGTGCAGGTCATCGATGAGTTCAAATCTGCTGGCAAACATGAATTGGCTCTAAAGCCGCTGCCGTTCAAAAAAGGCGCGGTTTTCGTCAGTTTCACGACTGATAGCACGTCGTTTGTGACGAAGCTGGATGAGAGAGGAACAGGCAGCGTTAAGCCGCGTCTCCTGTCGAATGAAAAAAGGCAATTTATCGTGCGGAAAATTTTAGATGATATTGCGCAACCCCATTCGATTCCGCTCGAAGCGCGCGTTGAACCCGCAGCTTTAGATTCATTGGTTGAGATGACATTGAGCGCCAAAGGCATCGCCACCGCTTATGCGTATGGCGTCATCTCTGCGCCGCGAGACTCGTTGTATTTAGCCAAACCGGCGAAGTTTGACGGCGAGCTGAAGCGGTCGGAGTTTCGCAGCCGCTTATTTCCCAACGATGTTTTTGCGGCGCATGATGATTTGGTGTTGTATTTTCCCCAGCAGAATATTTATTTGCTCAAACAAATGGTGGGGCTTTTGTCATCTTCCTTTATCTTGCTGGGCGTCGTTGTCCTCGGCTTCGTTTACACGGTGCGCACGATCTACAAGCAGCGGCAGTTCGCCGGTTTAATGGTGGATTTTATCAATAACATGACGCATGAATTTAAAACGCCGATTTCCACCATCGCGTTGGCCAGCGAAGCGCTGACAAATCCCGAGATCGTCAAAGACGAAAGCCGCTTGCAGCGTTACAGCCGAATTATTCGAGATGAGAACTCCCGCATGCGCAATCAAGTGGAAAAAATTCTCGAAATGGCGGCGCTGGAGGAAGGCGATTATGAGTTGAACATCGCGTCGGTCGATGCGCATAAAATTATTGCCGATGCTGTCCAGAATATTGCGCTACAAATTGAAAAACGAGGAGGAAAGATCGAATGCCAGTTTGGTGCGACGGCGCCGATCATCGCCGCCGACGAAGTGCATTTGGCCAATATCATCCACAATCTGCTCGACAACGCGAACAAGTACTCACCCGAGACGCCGATGATTACGATTGCCACGGAGAACGATAGCACCGGCTTGCACATTCGCATCGCCGACAAGGGAATGGGCTTGCGACCGGAAGATCAGAAACGCGTGTTTGAAAAGTATTATCGTGTGCCGACGGGCAACGTACACGATGTGAAAGGTTTCGGATTGGGATTGAGTTACGTGAAGTTGATGGTGGAAGCCCACAGCGGAACGATTACGGTACGGAGCGAATATCAAAAGGGGAGTGAGTTTGATATCTGCTTGCTGTTAAATCGTGATACGTAAGAAGTAAAACGTAAAGATTGATCATGCATAAAATTCTGTTGGTCGAAGATGATCCCAATTTGGGTTTTATTCTCAATGAGAATCTGGAACTGCAAGGTTTCAAAGTGAAGCTTTGCGCCGACGGGGAGGAGGGCATGGCGGCTTATCATCGCGATGTTTTCGATTTGTGCCTCATCGATGTGATGCTGCCGAAGAAAGATGGTTTTACACTGGCACGCGAGATTCGCAAATCCAATCACGACATTCCGATCATTTTTTTGACGGCAAAATCTTTGAAGGATGATCGCATCGAGGGCTTCAAAATCGGCGGCGATGATTATATTACAAAACCCTTCAGCATGGAAGAGCTGGTGCTTAGAATCCAAGCCGTGCTCAAACGAACCAAGCCGGCCGCGGCCGAGCATAAAGGCAAAAATATTTTTGCGATTGGAAAGTATACGTTTGATTACGAGCAGCAGAGTTTGCAAATCAGCGGCAAGTCCCAGAAGCTGACGTCGAAAGAATCCGAGCTGCTAAAGCTGCTTTGCTTACACGTCAATGATGTTTTAGAACGCGAGTTGGCGCTGAAATTGGTGTGGGGCGAGGACAGCTATTTCAATGGCCGCAGCATGGATGTGTTTATTTCAAAGCTGCGGAAATATTTGCAGGAGGATAGGAATGTCGAGATTTTGAATGTACACGGGAGAGGATTTAAATTGGTTGTCCGATAATCGAACCGCCTTCTAACTCGCCTTCCGCATCTTCTTCATTTTGGGCTCGGCTTTCGCCATTTCCCTCTTGGCTGTTATCGCCTTTTCATTCTTCTTGCTTTCCGGCACGTGTTTCCAGCGGGCAAACAGTTGCAGCATGATGAGCGCGTCGTGCTGCCGCTCGTAGCTTTCAAAGTCTTGGATCACAGCGCAAGGCGCGCCATTGTGGGTAATAATAACGGGCTGCCGCTTCGCATACATTTCGGCAATGATTTGATCGGCGTGGGTCATCAAATAGCCGAGCGATTTGGTAGAGTTGTCCTCGGACTTCATCGCGCGCTCCTTTTTAGGTAGGTGATGCGCTTACCAAACAGCCTGAATTATTCAGGGCATTCAACCCTGATGCCGAAAGGTAAAAATTTGTTTGGAAAGAAGCAAATGAAATTTTTTCAGAGAGTTTTTTTCGGAGAGAAAAATAGAACTCCGATTTTGCAATGTAGAATCAAAACCGCCACCCATTGGGATGAGCCGTTCGCTTTGCCGTTGCCATGGCGCGTGTAATCTGTAATATAAAAACCGCTGCCCTTGAAGCTCAAGCCGATTTCGGGACTGAACAACTTTTGCACGCTAACGCTGCCGCAGCTTGGGCAGGTGCTCAACGGCGCAGCGGAAAATTTTTGCAACACTTCATGAGCAAAGGTTCTCGCCAGGCCGGCAAAGACTCTGACATAAAAAAACGTTGACAATCCGATGAGCTTTCTTTACATTTTAAAAATCGTTTAGTATGATGGCAAATCGCCGGATTAATACGACAAGCTATGAAAAAGTTGAGCCACATCAATGCCGCCGGACAAGCCACGATGGTTGATGTCGGCGAGAAAGCGGTGACGCAGCGCGAGGCCGTGGCGCGGGGCCGTATTGTTTTGCAGGAGGAGACGCTACGTCTGCTGCAACAAAACGCACTGCCCAAAGGCAACGCCATTGAAACGGCGCGGCTCGCCGGCATCATGGCCGCCAAGCGTACCGGCGAGCTTATTCCACTTTGCCACCCCCTCGGCCTTGATTTTGTCGATGTCCAAATCTCTCTTGCAAAAAACAGTTTGGAAATTGAAGCGACGGCGCGCTGCCACGGCCAGACCGGCGTGGAGATGGAAGCGCTCACTGCGGTGAGTGTGGCGGCACTGGCGCTTTACGATATGTGCAAAGCGGTTGATAAAATGATGGTCATTGGCGAGATTCGATTGATAAAGAAAAGCGGCGGACGCAGCGGGGAGTTTGTGCGGCCTGGAGAAAATATATAGCTAACTTTTTCGTTGAGTATTCGTCATGATAATCGATGAAAAATTGCGAACCGAGAAAATTACGCCGGAGTTGATCAACTATATCGTGGAGAAAATCGTCCTCGAGATTCAGCCGGAGAAAATTATTCTCTACGGTTCTTATGCGCGTGGAGATTTTCACAAAGACAGCGATATCGATCTTTTTATCATTAAAGATAGCGAAGAACCGAGCAGCATGATTCGACGCAAGGTAGATGCGTTGTTGACCGGGAGATTATTTGCGGTAGACATCCGTGTGCGCAAGCCGGCGGAAGTGGAATGGAATTTCCGCGCCCAAAACCCCTTTTACCTTTATCACATATTCAAAGACGGGAGGATTTTATATGACAAAAACGCCGGAATTGAAAAAACTCATTGATGAATGGCTGGCAATTGCAAAAGGAGATTTCCGTTGTGCAAATGATTCCATAAAGTCAAACCAGCCTTCTTATCATACGATTTGTTTTTTGTGCAGGCAACTGCGGAAAAATACATCAAGGCTTATTTGATTTCACAGGGGTGGCAACTCAAGAAGATTCATGATCTCGCCGAATTGGTGGGATTTGCTATTGGTTATGATAAAGAATTCGCTGAGCTTCTCCCACAGGCAAGCATATTGGACGATTACATTGAAGCCGACCGTTATCCTGGTGACCTGTCTTTTGAAAGTATCGGTGAAAATAAAGCAAAGGAAGCCATTGAAGCGGCAGACAAAGTAGAGAATTTTGTGTTGAGCAAATTAACAAATCTTGACGAATCAATATGAAACTCACCGTCTGCGAATTTTCCGACGACCCCAGTGCATTGGCACAAGATTGGAAGGCGATGGCTCCATACGTCTACAACCAGCGCAGCGATCTCGTGCTGTTGCCGGAGATGCCGGCGTGCCCGTGGTTTGGGGCGGACGCGCATTTCGACGAAAAGCTCTGGCAATTTGCGTTGCGAGATCATGACCAGCTCGTGCGCGAATTGACCGCGCTGGCGCCAGCCTCGGTGCTGTCGACGCGTCCCCTCGAACAAAACCAGAAACGTTTGAATGAAGCTTTTGTGTGGAATGAGAAGCTCGGTTATCGGCCGGTGCATCACAAAACCTATTTTCCAGATGAGTCTGGCTTCTTCGAGGCGAAATGGTTTCATGCCACTCCACATGATTTCACGCCTTTTGATTTAGGCAACGTCAAAATCGGTTTTCTCATCTGTACCGAATTGATGTTCAACGAATGGGCGC
>JBOHQZ010000023.1:0-18712 GCA_050732275.1 bacterium | reverse complement strand
GAGGAAATTCGCTACCGCAAAAACCCCGATCCGATGGTAACTTTTGTGGTGGATACGAATCCCAATTACACCAATATCTGCAACGTGGATTGTATCTTCTGTGCGTTCTATCGGCACGAGGGTGAAGAAGGCGAATACACGTATTCGGTTGATCACATGATCAAAAAATTTAAAGAATCGGCGCAAAAGGGTGTGACTACGGTGCTCTTGCAGGGTGGTGTCAACCCTGAGCTGCCGTTCGACTATTATCTCGAAATGGTGCGCCGCACGCGCGCCGAAGTGCCGGAAGTGCATCCGCATTTTTTCTCAACCTCGGAAATTCACGGCATGGCAGCAGTTTCCGGTTTGTCAGTGCGGGAAGTGTTGCGCCAATTAAAAGACGCCGGACTCAACACGATTCCCGGCGGTGGTGCGGAGATTCTCTCGGACCGCGTGAAAAAGAAAATCAGCCACAAAAAAGGCAGTTCGGCGAATTGGCTGGAGGTGATGCGCGAGGCGCATTTGCTCGGCTACAAGACCACGGCGACGATGATGTACGGCCATCTCGAAACCGACGAGGACATCATCGAGCATCTTGATTGCATTCGCGCGCTGCAAGACGAAACCAGCGGCTTTACGGCGTTCGTGCCGTGGAGCTTCAAGCCCGGTAACACACCGCTGGAGAAAATCATCCCGACGTATGCGACGCCGACACGCTATTTGCAGATGCTCGCCATCTCGCGCATTTATCTCGACAACTTTCCACACATTCAAGCCTCGTGGTTCTCGGAAGGCAAGAAGATCGGACAGGTGGCTTTGCACTTCGGCGCCGATGATTTCGGCGGGACACTCGTTGAGGAAAATGTTCACGCCGCGGCAAATTTTGTGAACAAAACATCGACGGATGAAGTCATCACGCTCATCCGGGAATCCGGTTTCGTACCAGCGCAGCGGACGACGCTGTACGAAATTTTAAAAGTTTATGAGGCATGAGATTATGGAAACTGTCACGGTAACGCTTCCCAATCCCACTTTCCCTCGGAGGGCGTGATGTGAACAAGAATATTTGCCCGGCTTGTCCAAATTGCAATTCCCACAAGGCTAAAAAATTTTTGCAGAAATTTGCGATATTCGAGTTTTGTGCTATATTCAAGTTTGCATCCTGCAAAAATCTCATGAACTTAAAACCGATAAGAAAACGTTTGCGTGGAGGTGCCAATGTTTCGTTTTGATCACAAACGCTTTTTCACGGACTTCTCTCTCAGAACCGGGCTCACCCTCACACCGGAGCGAAAAAGCGCCGTCGATTTTATCTTGACGAAGTTCGAGGGCGATGCCGGCTTCACCATGCTGCGCGAGCTTGCCTACGTGCTGGCCACGACGCGCTGGGAAACCGCGCATACTTTTCTGCCGATCAAGGAAAAACGCTTCAACCGCAACACCAATCCACGCGAATGGGAAAATCAGGATCGCTATTGGCGCACCGGCTTTTATGGGCGCGGCTATGTCCAAATCACGTGGGAAGAAAACTATCGGAAGGCCGGCCAAAAATTGGCGGGCACCCGTCTCGTCATCAACGGCGCACCAGTGATTGTCGGCGCGGAGGCTTTCGTCCAAAATCCGGACTACGTTTTGAACCAGCAAGCAGCTTACGCCATTTGCAGCCGGGGCATGCGCGAAGGCTGGTTTACCGGCAAAAAGCTCGGCGAATTTATTCGTGACGGCAAGCCGCCGGATTATGTCGGCGCGCGGCGCGTCATCAACGGCACCGACCATGCCCAGGATATTGCAGCTTTAGCCACACAGTTTGAGTTATTGTTGAGAGCTTCCATATAAAAGACAAAGATTATTCAACTGAACCATGATTCCGGAAGGGAGGATTGATGGAAAGTCGGCTATCTGATTTAGTCACGAAGATCGACAGTTACCGCGACGAGGTGATTGATTTTGAAACGCAGCTCACCAAAATTCCTGCGCTCGGCCCGGAGAGCGGCGGCGATGGCGAGCGCGACAAAGCCGAATACGTTGCAGCCTGGGTAAACCAATATCTCCAGCCGGATAATTTGCAAGAGTATCGCGCCCCGGACGAGCGGGTGTCGTATGGTTATCGGCCCAATATTGTCGCGACATTTCGCGGCAACTCCCCAACTTCATTTGATAAAAATGCAAAAGGAAAATCGGGGCGCACGGTTTGGATCATGACGCATCTCGATGTGGTGCCGCCTGGTGATCTTTCGAAATGGACGAGCGACCCGTGGACAGTGCGCGTCGTAGATGGCAAGCTCATCGGCCGCGGCGTTGAAGACAACCAACAAGGTTTGACCTCCTCGGTTTTTGCCGTCAAAGCTTATCGCGATCTCGATCTCATCCCGCAACACAATATCGGCTTGGTCTTCGTTTCGGATGAAGAGACCGGCAGCAAGCACGGCATTCAATATCTACTCAAGAAGCATCGCCAGCTTTTTGGCCGCGACGATCTGATCATCATCCCCGATGCGGGCGATACGAAAGGGACGATGATCGAAGTGGCGGAAAAGAGCATCCTGTGGCTGAAATTCCACACCAAAGGCAAGCAGACGCACGGCTCGGTGCCGGAGCACGGGCATAACGCGCACAAGGCCGCGAGCTATCTGGCGGTTCGGCTCGACGCGCTGTACAAAAAATTCGGCAAGCGCGACCCAATGTTCAGTCCGCCGATTTCGACGTTCGAGCCGACCAAACGGGAGGCGAACGTGCCGAACGTCAACACAATTCCCGGAGAAGATGTGATGTATTTCGATTGCCGGATTCTTCCCAATTACAAAATTGCCGAGGTGATGAAAACGATCAAAGCGCTCGTCAAGGAGGTTGAGAAAAAATTCAAAGTCAGGATTAAAATTTCTTTTGCACAACACGATCAAGCGGCGCCACCGACCTCGCCGGAAGCGCCGGTGGTGCAGGCAATCATTCGCGCGATGAAGGAACTGCGCGGCCGGCGCCCCAAGCCGTTGGGAATCGGCGGTGGCACGGTGGCGGCGTATTTTCGCCGCGCCGGCATTCCCGCGGCCGTCTGGGGAACGATGGCAGAGACCGCCCACAGTCCGGACGAGTATTGTTTGATAAAAAATATACTTGACGATGCCAAAATTTTTGCGCATATTTTTTCTCAGCAGATTTGAATAAAAATGCCCATGTTTTAAACCGCGAATCGACGCGAATGAACGCCAAAAAAATTCGCGTTTATTCGCGCTCATTAGCGGTTGAAATTTCCTGTGAAAAGCGCAGATTCAACTTCTAAGAGCCTTATTGAGGATTTATGGTCAAGATGAAAGTTGTAAAAAAAACCGCTCTCCAGAAAACCGGCGGCAAAGCGACTAAAAAAGTAGCGGCAAAATCAAAAGCCAAGAGCGAAATTTCCAGGGTGCGCCAGACTCGCAAAAAGGTTGTTGCCTCTGGAACCGGCTCATCACAAAATCTCGTCGCGCAGCTCGAGGTTGCCGCGCGTACCGCGCTCGAGACTTGTCTGGCGGTTAAAGCCGGTGAGACGGTTCTCGTGATTACCGATGAGCCCAAGCGCGAGATTGGCACGGCGATTTGGCGTGTTGCCAAATCACTCGGCGCTGAAGCGATGCTCGCAGAGATCATGCCGCGCAGCCGCAATGGTGAAGAGCCGCCGGCCCCGATTGCCGCGCTGATGGCCGCCAGTAGCGTGGTGCTCTGCCCCACCAGCAAATCGTTGACGCACACGGCAGCTCGCCGCGAAGCTTGCGCACACGGCGCGCGAATCGCCACGTTGCCAGGCATTACCGAAGACATGATGATTCGTTGTCTGGCAGCGGATTATAACGCCATTGCCGAACGCAGCCAACGACTCTCTGTCGCTTTGGAAAGCGGCAACGAAGTGCGCGTTATAAGCCCGGCTGGTACCGATATTCGACTCATTCGCGGTGATCGCCACGCTAAACCCGATACCGGTTTTTATCTCAACCCAGGTGAATATGGCAATTTGCCCGCCGGAGAAACTTTCTTCGCGCCGATCGAGGGCACGGCGCAGGGCGTGATCGTTTTCGGAGGGGCGATGGCCGGCGTTGGCAAAGTCAAGACGCCGATTCGAATTATTGTGCGCGACGGCCTTGCCGTTGAGATCACCGGCGGGCCGGAAGCGCAGAAGCTGAACGAGCTGATTGCTCCGCTCGGTGAGGCGGCGCGCAATATTGCCGAGCTGGGCATCGGCACCAACGATCGCGCGCAAATTACCGGCGTCATTTTGGAAGACGAGAAGGTGATGGGCACGGTTCACATCGCGCTCGGCGACAACATGTCCATGGGCGGCACGGTGTCGGTGCCCAGCCATCTCGATGGCCTCATTTTGCGGCCGACGGTATATGTCGATGACCGGATGATTATGGAAGACGGCAAGCTATTGGTCACTTAACATGTACTCGCTGGAATCACCCATTGAACAAGCTCGAAAAAGCCGCTAAACTCGTGCTGATCGACGGCTTGGAATTGCAGCCCAAACAGTCGATCTTGCTCGTTTCCGACGTGAAACAAACGCACGCGGCGCTGGCTTTTCATAGCGTGGCGGCAAAAGCGCACGTGGAAATCAACTCGCTTCTCCTTTCCAGCCGGCCCAACGGCCAGCCGCAGCTTTCCTCTTTTTCCAAAAATTTAATTCAATCCGCCGAATTTGCCGTTGTGCTGTTACCCAAGCCGGACGCCGATAGCTTGAATTGGCTGCGGCAACAAAATCGCACGCGCGTGATTCTTTTTCCGCAAATCGACGACGAGACGATTCAACCATGTTTGGAGGCGGATCAACGCCTGATCCGCGAGCGCAGCCGCAAGCTGGCGGATATTCTAACGATTGGCCGCGCTTTGCAACTCACCACGGCCAATGGCACCTCGCTGAAAATGTCGATTGCCCATCGTCGCGGCAATGCGGAAATCACGCCGCTGTTGCCTGATTCGTATTTTGCGGCGCTGCCGATTGGCCGCGCTTTTTTGATGCCCGATATAAATTCCGTTGAAGGCGAGATATTTTTAGA
This sequence comes from bacterium, assembly GCA_050732275.1. Classification (GTDB taxonomy): domain Bacteria; phylum Zhuqueibacterota; class Zhuqueibacteria; order Zhuqueibacterales; family Zhuqueibacteraceae; genus Zhuqueibacter. The sequence goes on along the minus strand of JBOHQZ010000023.1, from coordinate 13,706 downwards.
CGGAGTGGCCGGCACGCGCGGCAGCCTCTCTCCGAATATTTATCTTAAAGTCGTGGACGGCCGCATCACGCTGATTAAAGGCGGCAAAGCGGCCGACGAGCTGCGGCGGCGGCTGCGCCAATCCGAGGCGAGCGCCCGCATGGTGGTGGAAATCGGCTTCGGCTTAAACGACAAGGCGCGCTGGGGCAACTCGGAGTTCGAAGACGAGAAGGTTCTCGGCACGGCGCATCTCGGCTTTGGCCGCCTGCCGAGCAGCGGAAAAATTCCTGAGATTTTTGCCAAAGGTATTTTGCAAGCGCCGGGTGTGACGATTGATGGAAAGAAAATTATTGAAGCTGGGAAGGTTTTGGTGGGGTGAGAGTTTGTAGTGGCGCCTTCAGGCGCTTTCATGTTTGAATATCCTACCTTCAAAGCGGACTACCCGTGACCCGACGGGCGTAGCCAACCAGAAAAAAATTATCCACCGAACTTCACCCTACGGGCGCAGCCGAAATCACCGAGTGTCGCCGAATAAAACTCTTTTCGGCGAATCTCGATGTATTCGGCGTTTTTCGATAGGGGATTTTGCACTTTCTGCACAGATTTCGCTCCAATGAAGAGCCCCACAAGTTCTGCTGCTATAGAAATTTCAAATCATATTAGCCATTTTAAGTAGGACGAATTTATGGAGACTGTCCAGATTTTGCCGATTAGGGGCACTAAATTTCATAAAAGCCAATACTCTTTGGGAACTCTTCTTAAAAAGCTTTTTCGCCAAGCCAAATGAAAGGAGTTCGGTCATGAAAAACAATGTTTTTCTGAAAACACTCTTGCTGGTCTCCCTTGCCTGTATTGTTGGCAGTTCCAATGCGCAGACAATCAGCAGCGGGACATGCACAATCTCAGGGACGTTTTATAAAAACGACGGCACTCCGCTTCAAGGGGCAAGGGTCAGAGTCAGCAGAGTAGTAAAAAATGGCCGTATAATAAGTCTTGATCCGGCTACTTATTTGTCCGACGCTTTTGGTGTAGTGTCTTTTGCAGTCCCGCAGGGCAGCACAGTCTATCTATATATGGATGCTTCCGGGTTCAATACCCCCGGCGGCGTCCCCGTCAACATTCCCGATTCAAGCGGCTGGACGTACACGTTCAACGCGACCGAGTCTCCCACCGGCGAAGCAAACATTTTCTTTATTGATGATTCGCTGATTGTGCAGAGAAACGACGTCACGCTCGGCAGCAAGCACAACGTAATCGATTTCTCCACCACATTCAACGCAACTGAATCTCCCACCGGTGAGGCTAACATATCGATCAATCACGATTCGCTGAAAGCGCGGCCCGGCAGCAAGCTCACTTATCTGCACAATCTTTTCGTCGATCGCGGCCTGAGCGCACATGACGAGACGAGTTTGGCAAATGCTCATACGAAGGCGCTCGACTCGAATTTTGTCTTGCTTATCCCACCTGATTACTCTGCCGCCGCGATGACGTTTACCAACCGCGACAGCGCGCTGAGATTAATCAACTACGCGACGATCAACATCACGGAAAATGACACCGTTCCGGCCGGCGCGAGCATTGTCATAGCCGGCAAGGGGCGTTTCAACATCTCTAGCGGCAAGACGCTGACGTTCGCCAGCGGCAGCCGATTCGATGGTGGACTGCAGAGGCGCTTCATCGGTTCAGGCACGGTGAAATTTCAGGAAGATGTGGTTGAAGCGGTCCATCCGCAGTGGTGGGGCGCGATCGGTGATAGCTCGACACAATGCGTAACAGCTTTTCAAAGCGCAGTCAATTCAGGCGTGAAAAAAATAACGGTGAAAGTTCCGCCTGGCGCTTATTTATTCAACGACAAACTTACCATACCGAGCAACGTTTCACTGATCGGAGACAACGCCAGAATATTCTGCAGCGATACCAACAGCGTTAACGGATACATTTTCCATGTCACGCCGTCGAAGAAAAACATAAAGATCATCGGATTTGAGACAAAGTATCTGCCCGAGCCGAAAGTTCGAGCCAGCAGCGTTGCTGCATTTTTGATAAACGAATGCGACACACTTGAGATTGCTCATTGTATCATTCGCAACGCGCCAGGCATGGGAATGCAGCTCATTGCTGTGAGGAACGCCAAAATTCATCACAATCACGTTGAATACACCAACGCCGATGGCATCCACTTGACAAATGGCACCAATGATTCTACCATCCACAGGCAAATACGATCTGAAAACGTGATAATCACCGACAATACCGTAAGAAATAATGGTGATGACAAAATCGCCGTTGTTTCCTACGAACGGCCATTCAAAGCTGGACATGACTCATGTGAAGCCGGTCACACTCACAAGGGATGCCCTCCATGGGGCGGCAACGGCGCGCAACTAATCAACCGCAACATCGTCATCGCCAACAACATCGTCGAAGGCAGCAACGACCGGCTTTTGACCGTCGTTAATGGCACCGCCAAGACGCGTGGTATAACTGTTTTGGGCGGTGAAAAAGTCGTGATCGACGGCAACACTATAAAAGGGGCGGCAAGCGGCTCGACCGCAGGTTCAATGACGCGCGGCATTTTGATCAGCAACACGCCGAACTTTTGGTGCTACCGGCCGGTTGACATCGTTGTGTCCAATAACATCATCACCGACGCCGGCGCTGTCAGCGATGCGCAGGATATTCATGCGGGTATCGGAATCGATGGCGCAGACTCGGTATTGGTCGTTGGCAATCGAATAAATTGGTCAGGCGCAACGGCCGGCATTCGCGTGCGGGGATCGACTCAAAATGAAAACTTCGGCGCCGGATATGTCAACAACGTAAAGAACGTGCTGATTACCGGCAATACTGTTCAAGATTCTAAAGTCGGATTGTCAATTTTCACAAACAGCACCAATTTGCATGAAAACATAACTTTTGCCGGAAACACTATATCAAATCCGCGCAGGGAATTCGTAAATGTCGATGGTGTCAAGAATCTCTATCTGCTTAACAACACTTGCTTCAACGTCAATACCGAGAATGTTTCCAATCTCAGCGCCGTTAGAATTGATTCAGTTGACAATGATTTGATCATTCGCGGCAACGTATTTCGCAGCAGTGCGACGAACCCAACGAAAAATGCAATCGAAGTGATCAGCGCAAGAGCGAATTAAAATTTCATTGAGAGCGACAATGTTTTCGAGTTGACGGCACCATCTGGAAACGTTTCGTTTCCGGGTTCGGCGAAGAAATATATGTCGCAAGCCTATGCGCGGGTTCACTATGGAAATTACGGAACAAGCGCACCGACGACGGGAACGTGGGCGGTTGGCGACATCGCCATGAACAACAATCCTGTAAACGGTGGAGTGGCATATTGGATTTGCACGGCGGCAGGACCGCCTGCAACGTGGGTTGCGGGAACGGCGGCGGTGAACGGAATCGGCATCAATGACACGACGGGATACGTTTTGTCTTCAACTGGAACGGCAAACATTACTGGCGTCAGCCACATAAGGCTCGACACTTTCGGCGGTGCTGCACTCGATACGGCTACGACACTGACCGGACGTACCGGCCAGATAGTCTTTATTAGCATTCGGAATGATGCAAGAGACATAGTTTTCATTGACAGTGAGAATCAGTTCAACCTCGGTCAAGGCAAGCTCACCTTGCGCAATTCCAAAGATGTGCTTGGACTTCTGGCACTTAGCAGCACCCAATGGAAACAGATTTTTTATAGTGGGACGTTGCGAAATGAACGGTTTACCGTTGACGATTCAACTGAGTTTGTGCTGACGGCGCCAGGAGCAGCGAATGTTTCCGGTTTTGGAAATGTCATATTGGACACATTTGGCGCGGCAGCGCTTGATACGGTTACAACACTCACCGGCAACATCGGGCAAATAGCATACATCAGTTCGCGCAACAACAACCGTGATCTGATCTTCTTAGACGGAACCAATTTCAGTTTAGACAGAGCATCTATAAAATTGCGTTCAAGCGAAGATGTGGCGGTATTTAAGGCGACATCGGCCACGAGCTGGAAATTGATGGCGTTCAGCGGTAACACTCTAAACGAGAAATTCACTGTTGACGATACCACCGGTTTCGTTCTGGCGGCGGCAGGAGCGGCGACGATCACCGGTGTGAGCAACGTCATTCTCGACACTTTTGGCGCGGTAGCTTTGGATACTTGCACGACACTGACCGGAACGGTAGGCCAGATCGTTTATATCAGCACAAGAAACGGTAATCGAGATATTGTTTTTCTTGACGGCACGAATTTTAGGTTAAATTCCGCAAAAGTGCACTTACACTCGCAGGAAGACGTTTTGGTGCTAAAAGCGACTACTTCCACCATTTGGAAGCAGATAGGATGGCTTACGCAAAATTTCGACAACAATCGCTTCACTATTGACGATACCACTGGCGTTGTTTTATCAGCGTCAGGCACAGGGACGGTAAGCGGGATCGGCAATTTGGTCTTGGACACCTTTGGTGCTGCTGCAGCAGATACGGCAGTGACATTAACGGGTAACATTGGACAGATCGTTTACATCAGAACGAGAAGCTCAAGCCGGGACATTCTTTTTCGTGATCTTGGTACCTTTGCGCTTCAAGCCGATAGGCTGCTTGATCACGTCGATGACGTTTTAGCTTTAATCGCCACTACGGCGACAATCTGGAAAGAATTGTTTTTTGCTAACAACAATTGAGAATCATCAAAAACGCCGCCTGCTCCATTTTAACGAGCAAACGGCGTCCCTGTTTGTAAAACGTAAGGGCGTAAAACGTAACTCGTAAAACGTGAATCTTTGCGCATTACAAATTACGTTTTACGTCTCACGTTCTATCATTATTTTGCCAGAATCATTTTTTGGGTGGCGACCAAGTTGCCGGCTTCAAGGCGACAAAAATAGATTCCCGAAGCCAGGTCGCTCCCATCGAAAGTGGCGAGGTGATCACCGGCGGCCATCTCGCCATTGACCAACGTTCGCACGACCTCGCCGTACAAGTTATAAACAGTCAATCTCACTTTGCCGGCGCTTGGCGTTGAAAAACGAATCGTGGTTGTGGGGTTAAACGGATTGGGGAAATTTTGCGCCAGGTGAAAACTGGCCGGCAAAACTGGTTCCGCAGTTGTCACAGCGGCCGTTGAGTCCTGTTTAAAAAATGCCAGCTCCGCAATGGCCAAATCCATCGGCTCGGTTCTGGTGATCATCTCTTGGTGCTTTTGCCGGTGGATTTCCTCGTCCATCTCATCCATTGCTATATTTTCCCAATCGTAAATATAGCTGCGGCCGGAAATCCGCAACATTCGAGTTTGCGTGCCGGTAATTTGATCGAGTTGTATTCCCTGAACGGGCGTTGCGGTTTTGTCAACCAGCGTTTGCCATTTTTCTCCGTCTGGCGAAGCCTCGACGCGGTAGCAAAAGACCCGTTGTGGGTTCTCTTCCGGGTAAAGCAACAAATAGTCAAGTTGCTGTACAGTTGGAAAACTAATCAGCAGATGACCGTCCGGTGCGATGGTGGTTGCTGTTTTCGCCAGGCCGGCATGGATTTCACCGTCGTCATCATCTGCGGAGCGCTCGGCGGAAATTATTTGTCCGTCGAATAAGTATTGCATCCCTTGCACGTTTTTGCCGGCGATGCCAACTCCTGGCGATGCCTTGATCGCAATGGCGATGGCTGAAGTAAGGCCGATGCTCAAATTCCTTACCCCCCAATTCAAGGCATTGGGCGGATTCTGGGTGTTATCAAAGATCACGACGTTTGCCTCTGTGTCGTTAACCAAAGCTTCCGGCAAAAGCAGCGTGCGTATCGTGCTCCAACCATTATTGGCCGTGACCGATTCGTCACGAATTTTGACGCCATTGAATATGATGTCCAATTCGTGGGTATCGTCAATGTCGTAGACCTCGTAGAATAAATTCACTTCGCCGGTTTGGCCTGGAAACCAATAAATCACTCGGTCGGCGTGGGAGCGATCGCCATATTCGATTTTGCCGTATGCCAGAGCCGAGGGAAGCTTGAAACAGTTTTCGATAGAGACCTGGCGCACCCCCCATAGCAAAACTCCCGGAGGATTCTTGGTGTTGTCAAAAACCAGGAGGTTGGCGCCGGTATTATTGACTAAGCCGTCACGCAATACCGCACCACGATCGCCGCTCCACGCATTATTGCTCGTTAGCGGAACGTTGGTGATTTTCGCGCCGTTAAGAAAGATTTTCACCTCATCGTTGAGATCGATGTCATAAGCCTGATAAGATAGATAGATGTGCCCGGCCCGGCCGGGGAAGCTATAGGTTACTTTATCCTTGTGCGCCCTGTCTCCGCCTAAGATGTTGCCGTAGGCCGCGGCAGCGGGAAGCGAGATGCTATTAATCACGAAGTCGGTATTCCCTGGCGTGCCAAACTCTACCCAATCATTGGCCAACCCAAGCACGTCCATCACCCGATAGCGCCATTTATAGCCGACAGCAGCAAGAATATCAGTTGTAATACTCACTAACGTGCCGCTATTTGCCAGATTGCTCTCTTGCGTGGGAACGCCGGTGAAGGTATCGGTGATTTTTCGCAGCTCGATTTGGAGTTTTACCGGCTCGTCATCCGGATCGGAAATCGTGGCTTTGAAAACGATGCGATTCGCATCAATCGTGTCGCCTTCGGTAATGGCGGTGTTGTCATAATGATTGTATTGATTGACGGCGCTTGGCGCATGCGGAGGATTATTGGTTGCGACGATATTGCCAAACTGTGCAAAATAATCTTGTCTGTTTCCTCCCATCGTCGTGAAAGCGCCCCCTGCCAAAATCGCCGAACCCACAGCGAGGAGTCCATGGCCGGAGCCGAAATTGTTTGGATTGGGATTCCAGTCGGTCGGTATGCCGGTAGACTTATTGATCGCCGCCAGATAATTTCTCGTCTGGGCGCCGATGCTGGTAAAAGCGCCGCCGGCGTAAACACTTGTTTCGTTCAGCGCTAGCGCTCGCACCGTGTCATTGGCATCCGGATTCCACGCGGTTGGATCCACGGTGGCGAGGTCAACTGCGGCCAGCCGGTTGCGGGTTTGTCCTTTAACGGTATTGAACTCGCCGCCGATATAGAGCGTTGAACCGTCTAATGCCTGGGTGTAAATGATACTGGAGGCATTCAGATTGGGATTCCAAGCCGTAACTTGTCCGGTGTTGGCATCGATAGCTGCAAGCGCCTGTCTTGAGTAATCGCCAACCTTGTAGAAATCACCGCCCGCATAAACCGTGGCGCCATTGGCTAAAATAGTGTACACCCCAGTGCCACTGAGGTTGGGATTCCAACCTTTTGCCAGGCCGGTGTTGATGTCAAGAGCGGCTAAACGATTTCTGGTTTGGCCGCCGATGGCAGTAAACTTTCCGCCTACATAGACGGTGGCGTTGTCGATTGTGATGGCATACACATCACCATTGGTACTGGGATTCCATGCAGTAAAGTAGCCGGTTACGGCGTCTATAGCGGCGATACGATATCTCGACCAGACGTCCTCAGTGAATGAGCCACCGATATAAACGTTGGAACCGCTTACCGCAATAGCATAAATATTTCCATTAAAGTTTACAACAGGTTTCCATTGGGTCACAATACCGGTTGCGGCATCCAATGCGGCGAGCCGATTTCGGTATTGTGCACCGATGCACACAAAATCTCCACCAGCATATACTACCGAACTGTTGGTGTTGGCCCCTAATCCACGAACCGGCCCCAGCGCGATCGGTCTCCATGCCCTCGCTTTGCCAGTTGTCTTATCCAGGGCAATGACGCCAAAACGGCCGCCGACATAAATTGTCGATCCATGCAAGTATATTGCATGAACCGCGCCGCCTCCAAGTTTAGGATTCCAGCTTATAGGTGCGCTTGAATAAATAGAAAGCGCGGCAATATACGTTCTTCTTTCGCCTCCGATTGACACAAAATTACCGCCGACATAGAGTATGGTTCCATCTATGGCGATAGTGTAAATATTGCCGTCGACATCGGGATTCCAAGCTGTCACTTGGCCGTTAGTTATATCAAATGCTGCGAGACGTCGCCTCTCTTGCCCTCCGGCACTGGTAAATAATCCGGCAACGAAGAGCAAAGAATCACTGATAGCCATGGAGTTAACTCCTGCATTCAACACCGGATTCCAGGCGGTCGCATTTCCCGTTGCCACATCGATGGCGGCAAGATATTTTCTGCTTTGTCCGCCTATCGAGTCAAAGATGCCTCCCACATACACCGTTGTATCTTTGATCGCTAAGGTGCGGACAATACTGGAGGCATCGGGATTCCAGGAAGTTGCTTGTCCTGTCGAGGCCTCTAAAGCTGCTATACCACGTCTTTGTTGTCCCCCAATACTGGTAAAATTCCCACAAACATAAACTGTAGAGCCGCTCACAACAATGGCATAAATATGCATAGAAACGTAAAAAGACATGCCATCAGTTTTAAGCGTTCCAGCGGGGTTGGGGTCCCAGTTGGGATCAACCGTGCCATCGGCTTTGATGTGGGCGATCCAGTTTCGCGTGAAATCACCGACTTTGGTAAATTTGCCGCCGATGTACCAACCATCGGCGCCGTCGGGGGTTACGACATCGATTGGTCCGTTTACTCGGGGGAATTTCATATTCGGCGCGCCGGTGGTGGTGCTCAATGCGGCGCCATACCCAGTGTTCGGCCCGACGTATGTAAAGTCGCCGCCGATATAGGTCAATCCTTTTGAATAAGCCACGGCATGAACCGGGCCGTTCGTGATCCACGTGCTGTCTCGCGGCGTGGAGGGCTGCGCGAAAGCATGGATTGCGCTCTGCAGCAGTGTTATAAAAAGTGCGGCAAATGTGAAGAAGGATTTTGATGATTTCATAATAACCTCATGGCACCTTGTTGGAAAACCCCTCGAAAGCGCACTAAATGAGTTGCCCTTTTCAATGGGCAGGCGTTCCTTATTTTTTCGGAAAGTTTTCCGGGTTATCTGGCGGAGAGCGACAATTCAGTTGTTTGCGTTACCCATATCATTCTATCGGCAATTTCAGGCCATGCGGAAAATTAAATTTATTGCTTACTGGGCTGGCTCGCCTCCATCAAAAACACATATAGTAGTATGCTTCTCAATTATCGTTGCAACATATCGTCATTGCGAGCGAAGCGATCTCTTTATAATCAACCGATTGCTTCGTCGCTTCGCTCCTCGCAATGACAAGCTTTCATTGCAACGCTAATTTGGAATCAATCTACTAGTGCAGCTTGTGCGTGAGATAGTGTATAGCGAAATGGTAGCGGGGCGGTATGCGATCAGTTGGGATGGCCGCAATCAGGTGAGTGAGGTTATCGCTGCAAGCACGTATTTGTACCGGCTCGTCGTGCATGGCAGCAATAGTGAGGGGTGTTTAGTAAAACGCAGAGGAGGACGAGAATAAAACGTAAGGCGTAAAACGTAAGATTTACGTTTTACGCCTTACGCTTTACTTACTGCTTCACCACCCAAACTTTGATGACGGCCTGCACTTCGGAGTGCAGCTTGACCGGCACTTCGTAGAAGCCGAGCGCTTTGATCGGCTCCTCGAGCTGAATTTTGCGCTTGTCGATCTCGAAGCCTTTGGCGGTGAGCAGGTCGGCGATGTCTTGCGTGGTGACCGACCCAAAAACGCGGTCTTCTTCGCCGACCGGCACGGTGGCGGTGACTGAAACGCCGTCGAGCTTCGCCTGCATACCCTCGGCGAGATGCTTCTCACGATTTTTTCTCGCTTCGAGACGCTGCTTGTCTTGCTCAAACAAGCGCTGGTTGCTGCCCGTGGCTTCGTAGGCAATACCGCGCGGAATCAAAAAATTTCTGGCGTAGCCATCTTTGACCGTAAAAGTCTTGCCGGCTTCTCCCAGGGCGTCAAAATCCTGCCGGAGAATCACTTTCATGATAACGATCCTTTATTGATGAAGTTATAAAATTTGCACGATCACAAAGATTTTAAATTGTCAATTGATAATTAACAATTGTCAATTGACAATTGAGGCAAGAAAACCGCATTACGTCTTACTTGGTTATTTCTGCAACGTAAGGAACCAGCGCCAGGTGGCGCGCGCGCTTAATCGCGACCGTCAGCATGCGTTGATGTCTCGCGCAGGTGCCGGAAGTGCGGCGGGGAATGATTTTGCCCTGCTCAGTGGTAAAACGCATCAAACGCTTGTCATCCTTGTAATCGACGAAAAGCTCTTTTTCTTCACAAAAACGACAGATACGACGCTTCTTCAGCATGTTAAAAACTCCAACTCTAAGTTTGAATATTAAAGCTTCAAGTTCTCATAACCGAAGCTGAACTCATTGGCGCTGTTGCCTTTGCCGCTCTCGGGCGCCGCTGTTTCTTCAAGCGCGGGCTCGTGGCTGTCGTCGAGCGCAACGCTGTCCATCTCTTCACCGTCTGCCACGATCTCGCCCGATGGCAGGCGTTTATTGAGAAACTGAATCCGCCGCGCTTTGATTTCCACGACATTTTTGGTGGAGCCGTCTTCGTTTTTCCAAATCCGGCTTTGCAGCTCGCCATCCACCAAAACGGCGCTGCCCTTGTGCAGATTTTCCGCACAACTTTCCGCCAGCTTGTACCACGCCACGACGCCGACGTAACAAACATTTTCTCGCCACTGGCCGGTATTGTCTTTAAACCGGCGATTCGAGGCAATATAAAAATTAGCCACCGGCGTGCCGTTGGTCGTTTTTCGGAAAGACGGCGCCGTCGTCAGATTGCCTGCTATCATCACCGAGTTGATATCCGGCATTTTCAGATCCGCCATAGCCTCTACTCCCCTCGGTCCAAAACGAATCACTTCTGCTTCGGACGAAGTCAAAACAACGGTTGGTTAGGTGTGCCACGAGCAGGGCGTTAAACCTGCGCTCATCCAAACACCGGCAAGGTCAGGCTACGGCCTCTTCATCTTCTTCAACTCCGATGGGAACGACTTCTTCCCAAGGCTCTTCACCGGCTTCTGCCTTTCTCGCTCTGGCTTTTTCTTCCTCGCTTTTGAGCACGAGTGGATCGATTTTGACCGTCAAATGCCGCAGCACTGAATCGATCAGTCTGTATTCGCGCTCTAAAAGCCCGGACAGCGCGACCGGCCCGCCGAAGCGTATATTCACATAATAGCCATATTGTTTTTTCTTGATCTCATACGCCAGGCGCCGCTTGCCCCACTCGTCAACTTTCACGATGTTGCCGCCGTGGTTGGAAATGAAATTGACAATTTTATCGATCAAATTGCGCATCTCATCCGATTTTAGCGTGGAGTCAATCAAAATCGTGGTTTCGTACAGTTTCAAACTTTTCACCTCCTTGTCAATTCAAGATAGTAAATTTATCGGTGTTGGCCGATTACGAGTTGAACAGATTCATCGTCGGCCAAACGCCGTCGTTGACAAAAGAAATCGCTGCCTCGGCGGCGCGGTCAAAAAAGGCCGGCGCCAGCTCTTGCTCCTCTTTGGAAAAGGACGACAAAACGTGTTTAACCGTTTCGCCCTTTATAAACTCATTGCCAATGCCGAGGCGCAAGCGCGGCACTTCCTGTGTGCCGAGATGCTGAATCACCGAAGCCATGCCGTTGTGGCCGCCGTCGCTGCCACGCGAGCGCAGCCGCAACTTGCCGAATGGCAGTTGGAAATCGTCAAAAATAATGAGAACGTGCTGCAAACAGATGTGAAAATATTCCACGACTTGGCGGACCGCCCATCCGCTGTTGTTCATAAACGTGAGCGGCTTCATGATCATGGCTTCCGCTCTCAGCGTGGCTGTGGTGGCGCCGCCAGCAAGCAGGTACTCGCCTTTGCCGGCGCGAAAATCCAGCTCCAAGCGCTCCGCCATCCGCTCGACCACTTTAAAACCGGCGTTATGGCGGGAGTTTTCATAACGCGGGCCTGGATTTCCCAACCCAACGATAAGATATTTCTCAGACATCCTGCAGAACGAACACTTACAGACGTTATTTTAAAGCCGTCTTTCTCCCAAGCCTCGGGAAACAAAAGTTTATTTTTTCTCTTTCTTTTCTTTCTTTTCTTCCTTGGGCTTGCCTTCAGCCGCTTCGCCTTCAGCCTCTTCCTTCTTGCCGTGGCCGATGACTTCCGGTTCCGCCGCTTCTTCGGTTGGCGCCGCTGCCGCGGTCTCTTCAAGACGTGGCGGCAATACGGTGACGATCACCTGCGTGGGATCGTTTATGATCCTGACTTTTTCCAGCGTGATGTCGCTGACGTGTACCGCATCATAAATTTTTAGCGCGCTGACGTCAATAGGAACATCCTCCGGAATATCGAGCGGCAAACATTCCACTTCAAGCTCGCGCAACATGGTTTGCATCGTGCCGCCTTCTTTGACGCCGGCCGGCGAGCCGACCAAACGCACCGCAACCTTGACGGTAATTTTTTCCGTCAATTTGATGCCCATCAAATCCACGTGCAGCGGCCGGCTGGTGAGGGGATCCCATTGCACCTCGCGAATGACGCATTTCTCGTGGCGGCCGCCGGTAAAATTCAAATCAACGAGATTGGCTTTGCTCAACAAGATGCTGCGCAAGGCTTTCTCGTCAACCGACACCGTAACGTTGGACCCACCATGAGAATAAAAAATGCCTGGAATCTGGCCGGTGCGCCGCATGCGCCGGGCCCATTTCTTGCCGGTCTCCGGCCGAGTCGCTAAATTTAATAAAGCTTCTGCCATTTTTTCTCCATTCTAATAACTAATCGAACAACAAGCTAATAGATTCTTCGTTGTGAATGCGCATGATCGCGCGGCCAAACAATTCATCCACCGACATCACTTTCATGCGCTCGAAACGCTTGGACTTTTCGATGGGCACGGTATCGGTTACGACAAGCTCATCGATGGGCGAACTGGACAACCGCTCGACGGCCGGCCCTGAAAGGATGGCGTGAGTACACGCCGCATAAACTTTTTGCGCGCCGCGCTCCTTGAGCTTGGCGGCGGCGCTGGTCAAAGTTCCAGCCGTGTCGCAAATATCGTCGATCAACAAGGCATTCATGCCTTCGACATTGCCGATGACGTTCATCACTTCCACGGTGTTCGGCCGCGGCCGCCGCTTGTCCACCATGGCGATCGGCGCGTTCAGCCGTTTGGCGTAGGCGCGCGCCATGTGTGAGCCGCCGACGTCCGGCGAGACGACCACTAAATTGGCAATCGCCTTTTCCCGAAAATAATCGGCAAAGATCGCCGATGAGTAAAGATGATCCAGCGGCACATCGAAAAAACCTTGAATCTGCGGAGCGTGCAAATCCATGGTCAGAATGCGGTCGGCGCCGGCAGTAGTTAATAAATTGGCAACCAGCTTCGCCGTGATCGAAACGCGCGGCTGGTCTTTGCGATCCTGCCGGGCGTAACCGAAATAGGGGATCACCGCGGTGATGCGCCGGGCCGAAGCACGCCGCGCCGCATCGAGCATGATCAACAATTCCAGGAGATTTCGCGCCGGTGCATTGGTCGGCTGGATGATGAAAACGTCCTGCCCGCGAATATTCTCACTATACTTGACCCACGTCTCGCCGTCGCTAAATTCTCGGAACTCGTTTTTTCCCAGCTCGAGATTAAGATAGGCGGCTATCTTGCGTGCCAGCTCGGGGTGCGCGCGACCGGAAAAAAGCCGCGGATGGTGCAGTATGGCGCTACTCATTTGTTCAAATTGCAAAGTGCAAGCGGCAAATGTCAAAATATCTGTCGCTTGTCAAAGAGCAGACT
>JBOHQZ010000022.1:0-19000 GCA_050732275.1 bacterium | reverse complement strand
ACTCGGAAGAGTAAAATTCTTAGCCTAAACGAGTATAACCCAATAACGAGCGACCAGTAATAGTATCGAGCAGCCCATCTGAAGTCACAACGATGTCGGCGCTTGCTGCTCAAAGGGGCCGACCTGAGCTTGGGAGAAAAATCTTGACTCTTTAACTGATTTCTCGTAAATTAAACAAGTTAATCCCGATTCTCCTTATAATACAATTCCTGTCGAAGAATCGGGAGGAACAAAGGAAATCGGTTCCCCGGCTTCCATTTTAATAATTAAGGGAATCGGGGCAAGGTGAAAGCGTATGGCATCGCTCAATCATAATGTCTTGATTGTCAGCCAGAATTACGAGCCGATGAGCGTCATCACTGCGAAGAAGGCGGTGGTGTTGATTTATCTGGGCAAAGCAGAGATCATCGAATATCACCCGAACTGGGTGATTCGCTCGGTTCGCCAGCAGATGCCCTTTCCAAGCATCGTGCGGCTCGTGTCTTTTATCCACGTGCCGCGCAAGCGGATCGTGTTGTCGCGCAAGAATATCATCAAGCGCGATGGGCATCGTTGCCAATATTGCGGCTCGGCGCACAAGCCGGTAACGGTGGATCACATCATTCCCAAGAAACGCGGCGGCGAAGATTCGTGGGAAAACCTGGCTTGCGCGTGTGTCTATTGCAACAATCGCAAGGGCAATCGCACGCCGGAAGAAGCCGGTATGCGGCTGGCGAGAAAACCGCAAAAGCCGAATCATCTGTTTTTTATTCAGCATTTTGTCGGCGTCGTTGACGATCGGTGGAAGCCTTATCTGTTCATGAATTAAAGCAAACACGGACTTAAGGACGAAAGCGGACGAACATGGATTGAATGGACGGCCGCAGACGTAAGCCCAAGCACCGAATTGTTTATCTGCGTCCGTTCATAAAGCCCGAACTTTCGTCCGTGTTAGTTCAAAACGTCCGTGTTTTATTTTTATGGGTCAAATTAAAAAGAGAATTCTCAGCGGCATGCGGCCGACCGGTCGTTTGCATCTCGGCAATTATGTTGGCGCTTTGGAAAATTGGGTCAAATTGCAGGAGACGGCCAAGTCACCAACTGCGAAAGAGATCTTTGAAAACTACCACCTGATTGCCGATTATCATGTGCTAACCACCAACCCGAACACCTCCGAGATTTATAAGAACACCATCGACATGGTCATCGAATGGCTGGGTGCCGGCATTCGACCGGAGGCAAGTCCGATTTTTCGCCAGTCACAAATAAAAGAGCATGCCGAGTTGTTTCTGCTATTCAGCATGCTCATCACCAAAGAGCGTTTGGAGCGCAATCCGACAGTGAAAGAGCAGGCGCGCGATCTGAATTTGGGGGAAACGCTGGTTTATGGCCATCTCGGTTATCCAGTGTTGCAAGCCGCCGATATTCTGCTTTACAAAGGCGAAGTGGTGCCGGTTGGCGAAGACCAGCTTCCGCACGTCGAGATTACCCGCGAGATTGCGCGCAAGTTCAACTCGACTTATGGCCCGGTTTTTCCGGAGCCGGAGGCCCGCGTGACACAGTTTGCCCGCTTGCCCGGCCTGGATGGTCGCGCCCAAATGAGCAAATCGCTGGGCAATACCATCCTGCTCTCGGATCCACCGGAAGAAATCAAAAACAAGATGCGCAAGGCGGTGACCGACCCGCAAAAGATTCGCCGCGGCGATCCCGGCCGGCCGGATATTTGTTTGGTGTTTACTTATCATCGCAAATTTAATTCGACGGAAGAAGGCGAGATTCGCGCCGGCTGCGAGAGCGGCCAGCTTGGTTGCGTCGATTGCAAGATGCGTTGCGCCACGCGCATCGCCGACTTCCTGGCGCCGATACGTGAGAAGCGCACCTACTACGAAGCGCACATGGACGAAGTGAAAGATGTTTTGGTCGATGGTGAAAACCGCGCCCGCAGTGAAGCACAGAAGACGATGGCCGAAGTGCGCGATGCGATGAAGCTGGGAGAAGTTTAATTTTGCTGTTGGATGAGAGGAGGGTGGCTCTTTGGCAACCGACAAGCTCATTTACAAATTGGCGCTCGATCATCCGGCGGCGATTCTAAAACCGCTCGGCATCGCCGGCGGTGAGAATTATAAGGCGAGTAGCTTCACTTTCAAAGCCACTGAGAATAGGCGCGATTTGATCTTTGAAAAACGCTCCGGCAAAGAAGTTGTATTTGTCGAGCTGCACGGCTATGCCGATGAATATGTTTATCACGGCTTGCTCGACGGCTTGATGATGTATTGCCGCCAGAAGAAGTTTAGTGGCGAATTACGTGCGGCAATCATCTTTTTGAAGCGACCACATCACCGCGCCGCTCTGAAGCTGGCGCATCATTTTGACGGGCATGCGGAATTGACCTTTCAGCCCATCGTTTTGGTGATGGACCAGATTAAGGTTTACTCTGGAAAAGATAAATGAACTTTTCGGAGGTTTTAAAATGGAAGAGACTGCTGTTGGAAAGGAACTCATTCGGATCGGTGTGCGTCGCGGCGTGCCGCAAGGCATGCATCGGTTGCTCTTGCAGCAGATCGCATATCGTTTTGGAAGAGTACCAAATACTGTTCGACAACAAATAGAGAAAATTTCCGATGCCGAAGAGCTTGAGCGTATTGCCAAGGGCTTATTTGAAGCGAAAGATCTCAAGCAACTCAAGATGATAATTGGCCCAAATGGCAAACCGTCGTCGCTACACGGCTCGGGCTTGAACGGAAAAAGAAAAAAGGATATTTAAAGCGCCAAATTTTACGCATGCTCTATCGCGTCAAGCTGACTAATTTTGAAGGTCCACTCGATCTGCTGCTCTTTCTCATCAAGAAGAGCGAGGTGGACATTTATGATATTCCGATCGCTGCAATCACCCAGCAGTATCTCGAGTACGTCGCCATCCTGCAGATGCTCGATCTCGAGGGGGCCGGTGATTTCATTCTTTTAGCGGCCACGCTCATTCGCATCAAAGCGCAAATGTTGCTCCCCAAGCCACCGGAGGAAAGCGAGGAAGAGGAGGAAGACCCTCGCCAGGAATTGGTGCGCCGCTTGCTGGAATATCAACGCTACAAAGAGGTGGCCGGTCATCTCTCGGAGTTCGAGATCAGCGAACGGGATTTTTATTCGCGCGGGCATTTCGATCTCAATTTTGACGATCACGATTTCAGCGATTGGGCCACGCCCGGCGACGTCAGCCTGTTCGATCTGATGACCGTGTTCAAGCAGGTGCTCATGCGCATGCCGAAGGACATTCAGCACACAGTGGAGCGCATTCCCATCAGCGTGGAAGAGCAGATTGAATACGTCATGCAGGAGCTGCAAATCAGCAAGCAACTGCTCTTCATCAATTTGCTGCAAAAATTGCCGAGCAAAATTTATATGATCATCACCTTCATCGCGTTGTTGGAGATGATGAGGCGCGGGATGGTGGTCGCGACGCAATCCGGGCCTTTTGGAGAAATTTGGATTAACAAGATGTAGCGCGAACGAGCTGAATCTAAAGATGCTCGTTTTAAAGCTTGTTTTGTAAATGGCATTGCGGGCGTTTCTCAGCGAAGCGATCTTTTGAAAATCACAAGATTGCTTCAGTTCCGCTTTATCGCGTCCCGAGAAACGGGACAAAAAGCGCCTCGCGATGACAAATGATTGTTTGCGGAAAAAATTTGGATGATGGACACACAAGAATTAAAACGCATCGTGGAGGCGTTGATCTTCGCGGCGGATGGGCCGTTGAGCGCGGAGCGGATTTTGGAAACCCTCGATCCCCAGAATGGCTTCGAGCTTAACGTTGTGATCGACGAGCTGAACCGCGAATATGAAGAGAGCGGGCGCGCTTTCACGATTCGTCAGGTTGCCGGCGGCTATCAGATTGTTACGCAGGCCAGCTACGCCAACTGGATTAAAAAATTGTACCTCGGTCGCCAGAAAACGCGGCTGTCGCAGGCAGCTTTGGAGACGTTGGCGCTCATTGCTTTCAAGCAGCCGATCAGTCGCGTCGAAATCGGGCAAATTCGCGGCGTCAATTCTGACGGGGTGATCGGCACCCTTTTGGAGCGCAAGCTCATCACCATCAGTGGCCGCTCCGAGGCCGTGGGCCGGCCGTTGTTGTACAGCACCACGCCGGACTTTCTCAAATATTTCGGGCTGAACGATCTGGCAGATTTGCCCAAACCGCGTGAGATTGAGGAGTTGTTTGGCAAAGAAGGCATGCCGGAAGAATTGTTGCACGCTTTGAGCCAGGAAGACCCGCAGCTCAGCTTGCCGATTAATGTCGAGGCCGAATCCGACTCGGCGCCTGATGCAAGCGATAACAAAGCGACCGCAGCGAAGACGGTGCGGCCAGCCATGCTTCAAACCCCACCAATTCCGACCGACGAAGAGACTCCCGACGAGCTGCTAACTGATGAAGTTTCTGAGCTCACAACACCATCCGAAAACTCTGAGGAGCTATCCTCAGTCTCCGAGACCGAGGTGGAAGTCGTTCCTATTGATATCAATGAAAAGGTTGTGACCTTATTGGACGATTTCGAGGCGTCGAAGCATTTATCAAACGATGCCACGAGTGATCCCGCGCCACAGGCCTCAAACGACGAGATCGCTATAACAACGGTCGATCTCACCAGCGAATTCCCAACATTACCTGATCCCACTACAGAATCCGAATCTTCGCTAGATATTCTTTCCTTGATCCCTTCGGCCCCGGAAACGCCTCATCAGGAAATTTTACCCGAGACTTTATCGGCAGGTGTGCACGAACTTTATAAAGCTTCATCGGAACCGTCGCCCGAAGACGTGCAAGTTGTCGAAGTGCCGGCGGTGCGTGAAATAAATGATCTCCCGGACGTTCCCTCGTTGGCTTTGAATGAAGCGCCGCCCTCAAAATTTTCTCCGGCGAACAATGATCATTTCGCTGCGACGCGTGAAATCGTTGTGCTAGACGAGCTGTTGGGATTGCCGGCGATGCGCGCCGAAAAACCGAAGACCGTAACCAGCGAGCCGGCAGCCTTCGAGAACACGGCTGAAATTTTCCTGGCGACTCTGGAGTCCATCAACGACGAAAACGCTTCCAATCATTTTGATGAAAACGCCTTGGATGAGGAAAGTCCCGTCGCTGCGCACAAAGCCGATTCGGTAAAAGAGGTCGATGGCTGGCTGGCGGAAGAGTTTTCGCGGGAAGAAATTGTTGAGCCCGCTTTTTTTTTGAAAACGGATGAGCGGCTGTTGGATGATCTTCGCAAGATACCGGCCAATTCCGTGCAAACGGTCGATCTGAATGGTGCGACCGCCGGCAGCAAAAATCATAAAAGCGCGACCTCACCGGTTATAGTGGAGTCACCCAGCCTCGACGAAATTTTTTTCGAGGTGAATGCCAAGTCCGCGGATTTGAACAGCGAGACCACTGCCACGGAAATCAATTCGACGACCGATGCTAAGCTGGATGCCCTGTCGCTGGCACTGCCGGATTTTCCCGAATTGAGTCATATCGAGGTTCCGGTAGCTGAACCGGTTGCCACAACGCCAGCCGAGCTTGCTGAAACGGCGCCGGAGATACGACCTGAAGAGCCGCAGCCGGCTCAATCTGTTTCAACGGCGATTGTAGAAATTAATGAAAATGCTGCGGCGAGCGCTTATGAGCAAGCCGAGTTTCCGAACGCGTCTGACGCGACGACAGAGATTTATGCGGCCAAATCCGAAGAGCCGTGGTTGCCAAGCCCGGAAGCGAATGCCGGCCTCGAGGTGGAAGCATCCGCCGATGTCTCGATTCTAGCGGAAAATGATGCGAATCTATTGTTGCTAAACGAGGCGCAAGCTCCGCCTTTGGAGGCGAGAGATACACCGGCGAAAAATGGCAGCGGCTGGACAACGTTTCGGGAAAGGGCGGCCGGATGGATCAAGCGTGCTTTTGCCAAATTGATGACGATGGTTGGCAGGCGCTCTGCTTAAAGGCATTGATAAAATGAAGCGCGGGCGAAGCGAGCTATTGGAAATTTCTCAGGCGCCAGACCTGATGCGATTGAATCGCTATTTGGCGCAATGCGGCTTGGGCTCGCGCCGCGAAGTCGAGAAGCTCATCACTCGCGGCGAAGTCCGCATCAATGGCGAGATCGTCCGCAATCTCGCCACGCAAGTTGATTCGCGCCGCGATGAAGTCG
Source organism: bacterium (assembly GCA_050732275.1). Classification (GTDB taxonomy): domain Bacteria; phylum Zhuqueibacterota; class Zhuqueibacteria; order Zhuqueibacterales; family Zhuqueibacteraceae; genus Zhuqueibacter. The sequence goes on along the minus strand of JBOHQZ010000022.1, from coordinate 12,851 downwards.
TGGTGCGCGGCGAGCGCATGCGGGCGTTGACAGTACCGACGCACATCATGCTCAACAAGCCGGCCGGGTACATAACGACGGCGCAAGATGAAGCCGGTCGAAAGACGGTCTTTGAATTAGTCAATCATCCGGTGCGCATTTTCCCGGTTGGCCGCCTCGACCGTGACAGCGAGGGCCTGCTGCTCTTGACGAACGATGGCGAGCTGGCTTATCGTTTGACGCAGGCGCGTTTCAAAGTGCCGAAGGTTTACCAGGTCTGGGTCGACAAGGGGCTGCGGCCGGCGGTTGTATCACAGTTTCGCGATGGTATTTTAATTGATGAAATGCATCGCGTGCGCGGCGAGCTGCGTTTCATCAAATCGAATGAAAGCCGTTTTTGCGAAGTGACGATTTGGGAAGGCCGCAATCGCCAGGTAAGAAAAATGTTTGCGGCGCTCGGCTATCGCGTCAAAGCGCTGCAGCGCACGCAAATCGGGCCGCTGATGTTGGGGAAATTGAAGCTCGGAACGTGGCGGTATTTGACAGATCGGGAAGTTGAACAATTAAAAGAAACGGTCGCATTTTTTAGAGAATGATATTTATCTTTGGCTGTTGAATAAAAATTTTTTAAAATAAATTTTTACGTCGTCAGCTCAACCTCGGACGTAGCGAACGACTGGCAAAGCGATGGATCGAGAGAAGTTATTGGATGGCAGAACTACCTTGAGAGAACGACGACTGATTATCGCAATCGATGGCCCGGCCGGTTCCGGCAAGAGCACGACGGCGCGCTTGCTGGCGAAACGGCTTGACTACACGTACCTCGACACCGGCGCTTTTTATCGCGCTCTGACGCTGAAGGTGCTCGAGTCCGGCGCTTCGCCGGAAGACGGCGCCAACGTGCTGCAATTGGCGGAATCGAGCCAAATCGAATTGCAGCCGCAAGCCGACAAAAACCGTGTTTTGCTGGATGGCCACGACGTTACGCAGGCAATTCGCGAGCCGCGAGTGACCAACGCCATTTCTCCGATCTCGGAAAATTCCAGGGTGCGGGCGATCATGGTGGAAAAGCAGCGCGCCATCGGCCGCAACGGCGGCGTCGTAATGGAAGGCCGCGACATCGGCACTGTGGTTTTTCCGGAGGCGGATTTAAAAATTTTCATGCAAGCCTCGCTGGATGAGCGCGCGCGCCGCCGGCAAGACGAGCTGGCGACGATGGGCATCGCGCGCGATCTCGAGACATTGCGCGAAGAAATTGCCCGGCGGGACCAGAAAGATTCGAACCGCAAAATTGCGCCATTGACTCAAGCCGCTGACGCGATTTTGCTCGATACCACGAGCATGACCATCGAGCAGCAGGTGGAGTTTATTCTTCAGGCCTTGGAAAAGAAGTTGAAGACGCACTGAGTTATGCGGTTCGTTTTTCGATTTTTGCAATTTGCCTTTCAGGTGTATCTGCGCCTGTTGTTTCGAATTCAAGTGCAAGGGCGAGAGCATATACCGCAACGCGGCAAATTGATTTTGGCCGCCAATCACATCTCCGCCTATGATCCGTTTGTGATCGGCTCAATCGTGCCGCGCGGCCTTTATTTTTTGGCAAAAAAGGAGTTGTTTCGCAATCCGCTGCTGGGCGCGGTCTTGCGCGTTCTGCTGCACGCGATTCCGGTGGACCGTCGCGACATCGGCCACTCGACGGTCAGGCGCATCAACGAGCTGCTTGCGGCCGGAGAAGCGATTCTGCTCTTTCCCGAAGGCACGCGTAGTCGTTCCGGTCAAATCGGTGAGGGAAAATCCGGCGTCGGCATGTTGGCCGCCGCCAATCAAGCGGATATCGTGCCAGTGCGTGTGGACGGCTTGCACGGCACGCGCGGCTCGCTGTGGCGCCGGCCGCGAATTAAAATTGTGTTTGGCCCGGTGATTTCCGTTGTGCCGTTTCTGCAAAATGGCATGGCAACCAAGGAAATTTATCGGGAAATCGCTGCAGCCGTGCTTGGCCACATCCGAGCCATGGACCCGGCGGTGGCAACCTGAGATCGGCGATAATCTCTCCCGTCGTCCTTTTTAAAACTTAGTTTAAGGAAGACGGGACGGGACTCGTGCTCTGCCTTAAGGCAGGGCTCATAAATAACCCTGTAGGAGATCAAACTTAACCATGTTTCAACCAAATCAATTCACATCCGCTCCGGCGGAAGCCAACGTGGGTCAAAGCCCCCAGATAGGAGGTGATGAGCTGCAGGCCAATGCAACCATCCATTCTGTAAAGGTTTCATCGAAAAACGGCAAGCCCCTCGGCTATGCCACCAGCCCGGTGAAAATCGTCAGCAAGGACGAGCTCCAAGAAGAGCGCGAGTATTCCGATGAAGATCTCGTTAACTTCGAGCGGCTTTACGGAGAGACCATCTCGGAATTTGTCGAGGGCCAGCTCGTCAGCGGCAAGATTTCCGCGATCAATGAAAAGGAAGTCGCGATCGACATCGGGTTCAAGAGCGAAGGCGTGATCTCGATCGAAGAATTTCCCGATCCCAAAGCCATCAAGATCGGCGACGACATCGAAGTGTTTCTCGAAAATGTCGAAGACAAGGAGGGCCAGTTGGTGCTCTCCAAAAAGAAGGCCGATTTCATGCGGGTTTGGGAACGGGTTTTGGCAGCGCATGAAAAAGGCGATCTCGTTCAAGGCCGCTGCACCCGCCGCATCAAAGGCGGTATCGTTGTGGATCTCATGGGCATCGATGCGTTTCTGCCCGGCTCGCAAATCGACGTCAAGCCGATTCGTGATTTCGATCAGTACATCGGCAGGATGATGGATTTCAAAGTCGTCAAAGTCAACGAGCTGCGCAAAAACATCGTGGTGTCGCACCGCGTGCTGGTGGAAGAGCAGATGTCCGAGCAGCGCCAGCGCATTCTCGCCAATCTTGCCAAGAGCCAGGTGCTCGAAGGCACGGTCAAGAACATCACCGATTTCGGCGTCTTCATCGATCTCGGCGGCGTCGACGGCCTCTTGCACATCAACGACCTGTCTTGGGGTAGGGTCAATCATCCTTCCGAGGTCGTCTCGCTGGATCAGAAGCTCAAGGTGATGGTGCTGGATTTCAACGAAGCGAAAGATCGGATTTCGCTCGGTCTGAAGCAACTGATGCCGCATCCGTGGATCGAGGTTGACAAGAGATATCCGGTCGAAACGACCGTGCGCGGCAAAGTCGTGAGCATCTCCGACTACGGCGCTTTTGTCGAGCTGGAGAAGGGCGTCGAGGGCCTGATCCACATCTCCGAGATGAGTTGGACGCAGCACATTCGCCATCCCAGCAAAATCCTTTCCGTCGGTGAGATGGTCGATGCCAAAGTGCTCAACATCGATCTCGAAGAGCGCAAGATTTCGCTCGGCCTTAAGCAGCTCGAGCCGGATCCGTGGGACGGCATCGAGCTTAAGTATCCGGTCGGCTCGCGCCAGAAAGGCATCGTGCGCAATCTCACCAATTTCGGCGCCTTCGTGGAATTGGAGGAAGGCATCGACGGCTTGATCCACATCTCCGATCTGTCGTGGACGAAGAAGATTCGCCATCCCGGCGAGGTGGTAAAGAAGGGTGAGGAAATCGACGTGGTGGTGTTGAACGTCGACAAGGGCAATCGCCGCATCTCGCTTGGCTACAAGCAGACGAAGGACAATCCGTGGGACGAGTTTGAGGCCGCGTACGGCGTTCATACCAAGACCAACGGCAAGGTTCTTCGCATGATCGACAAAGGCCTGATCGTCGAGCTGCCGTCGCAGGTGGATGGCTTCGTGCCGCTGTCGCATCTCTCCAAGCCGAATTTGGCCAAGCCCGCGGACGGCTACGCCGTGGGCGATGATCTCGAGTTGGTGGTGATTGAGTTCAACAAGGACAACAAGAAGATCATTCTTTCCGAAAAACTCGCCAAAGAGCCGCAAGGTGATGGCGAAGGCGGTAAACGCAAAGGCAAGAAAGGCAAGGGTAAGCCCGGTGAAGTTCCGTCAGGTGGAACTCAGCCGATCGAAGTGAAGCTCACGCCGGAAGAATTGGCTGCCGCGGAAGAAGTCGCGATGGCCAATGCCGCCGCTGCGGTTCCCGCAGAAGCTGTTGTGGAAGCGCCGATGGCGTCGGTTTAGCTGCCGCTTCAGCCGTAGTTTTGCGTTGGAAATTGAAACAGCGGGTTGGTGGTTATTTCAGCCAACCCGCTGTTTTCTTTTTTGAATTGGTCTGGCCAAATCACCCATTGCGGACAAATCATAAACAAAAAGGTTTTCTTGGAAGAGAGAGAAAACGGGGTGGATTCTTAGTTTTAAAATTGGCGTTTACTGCAATGTAATTAAATTACTTTATTATAATGAGTTTACGTGTTAGCGATTGATTCTGCGTCTGCAATCGATAGAAATAAATGCCGGCGGGCACTTGGCCGGCCTGCCAGAGTGTTTCGTGAGCACCCGCTTCAATTTTTCCATTCACTAATGTGGCGATTTCATTGCCAAGTGCATTGAAGATTTTTAAAGTAACCGGACCATGAGATGGCACAACGAAGCGTATCATTGTCGACGGATTGAAGGGATTGGGATAGTTTTGATAGAGAGCAAAATCCTGCGGCGCTTTGGCCTCGCCGCGAACAGCCGTAGTTGGTGAAACGACAAAACCCGAGTTCACATTGCTCACGCCAAAACCCTGTACCGGACCACCGCCGATGATGAAAATTGTGTCAGCGACTGTTGCCGCGCCAATTCCGTGACGCGGCAACGGCATGGGTGCCATTTGCCGCCAGGAGTTTTTTGCCGGGTCATATTCTTCAACTTGCGGAAAAACGCCAGGGATTTCCCCGCCGAAAACATAGAGCTTACCGTGTAATGCCGCAGCCGTCAGGCCGCCGCGAGGGGTTGGCATGTCTTCTTTGGTGTACCACCGGTTCGTCGCCGGCGAGTAAGCTTCCAGTCTGCCCGTATTGCCGCTTGCAGAAAAGTTTCTTCCGCCTATTACGTAAATCAGCGAGTCAATCACCGCCGCGGCGAGGTGCTCACGCGGCGTGGGCATCGACGCTAAATCTTGCCAGTTGTTGGCGGCAGGATCGTACACTTGATTCGTGCCGACAACCGCACCGGAACTGTTGACGCCGCCGATCACGTAGATTTTTTCATCATGCGCCGCCGCAATCGCAGCGCCACGCGCGCCGGGCATGGAAGCTTTTTCCGCCCAGTTGTTGATGGTGAAATCGAACTCAAAAACACGCGCCGTTGCCAAAAAAGAATTGCCGGTATAGCCTCCTAAAACGTAGAGCCGGTTGTTTGCAGCAGCAAAAGCAAGATGGTGCATTCGAATCGGCAAGGGCATAATCGTCGACCAGGCATTCGCCGCCGGGTCAAACACCTCAACAATGTTTGTCGCCACGCCGCCGCCGGCGAATCCACCAGGAACATAAATCTTGCCGTTCAAAACGACGTGGGGAATTTCCTGCCGTGCTGTCGGCAGCGGCATTCGTGTGAACCACGTGCCGGTTGATTGAGCAAAAACGCCGGCGCTATTCCATCTCAATAGCAATGAAATAAAAAAAATACCGAGAAGAGAGCGTTTAGTTTTCATTCGAACGCAATTCTTTTATTGGCGTAATCAAAAATTAGCTTGAACGGCTGCAAAAATTCGAGGCCGATATTGCCGGCCGTGTGGGGATCGGCAACCGGACCGTTCTCACTAATGACAAAAATAACCTTCGGCTGATTGAAGCGATGGCCCGCCAGCTCGAACCACGCTATGGCGCCGAACACAACGCCAAGCTGTCCGATACGAGAAGGCGTTCCGTCGCGGCCTTTCAACAGATCCAATTCGCGCACGGCCGGCGTGTGAAACATCACCGTCACCGCCGCGCCAATATCGAGACGAAACCAGCGTTGATGATTGCCCTCGAAGGAAGCCCGCACCACCGGCATCTGATGCTGAATCATCAGCTCTTGCCAGTCCTCAGCACGCCGCCGATACGCGCGCGGATCGTTAATATTGACGGCGTTTCTTGCCATGTCGATCTCGACGATGGCGCGACTAAAAAGGTCATAACCGATGGCGCCGGCCACTGATAGACCCAAAGCTTGATCGATGGGCGTGAAATCCATCTCGACGAAAATTGGACGTTGCAATGCGAATGGCCCAACCGCGAGAAGATCGGCGCGACGAACCGGGCTCGCTACTACACCAAACATGCTGGTAAGCGGAACGGTTCCAATTTGCGCAAGCTGCAACCGTACCGCCGTCTCACGCGAAATCGTGGAAACCGAGGCGCCGGTGTCGAGAATAAACCAGCCGCCATCATGACCGTCAATTTTTGCACGAATTAAAAAATGACCGCTCGGCGCGCGTTTGACTTCGAGTTGTGATGAAATCGCATGATCGAACTGCGTGTCGTTAGGGCGCGAGGTTATCGGGCGATAAGGATTGCCGGTATGATGCGACGGCCGCGTGGCAACCGAACGCAATTCAAACGAGGCAATGGAAATGTTGTTGACCGTGTGATGCAGACGCCCAGGCAATACCCACCCCGCGATCTCTTTATAATCGCCAAGCTCAAGAGCTTCTTCGCCACGAATGCCGTTATATCGAAACGATTTTACGCGCCAACTCGACGCCTCAACGCGTGCTTCTGCTTGCAATGAACCGTTTTTATGTATGACGGAAAGAACAAGCTCAGCGTTCGATGCGCCGGTGCCTATCGTCGTGATTACGAACGAGCTGTCTTCGCGCAGCCACAGGCCGGTTTGCACGCCCGTCACCAATTGCAGCCATTCAAGCTCACCCTGTTCCAAAATGCGCGGCATACCCATCCAATCGACCATCCAACCGGCAACCCCGTCGAACCCGGCCGCCTCGCTCAAAAGCGTTTCGAGGCGGCGAACGAATCTGCCATCCCAAGCGAAAGTAAGACGAAACGTCCCATCGGTGCCGGCATTGGTCGCTTCGCCTTCGATTATGATATTTCCAGTCTGGCGTTCGAGATTATTCAGTTTTAACGCTTCGCTCATGCGACTGGTGATCTCAGCATGAGATTGAATGCCGTATTCGGTCATTATAACTTTTTGCCTGGCGGTTAAGGTAAGTTCTTCAGAAAGTCACGCACGATCTGCAGAAATTCCTGCTCGTGCTCGACAAATGCCCAATGCCCGCATTGCTCGACAAATTGCAGTTTGGCATTGGGAATTGTTTGTTGAATCTGATATGCCGTCGTCTCGCCGATGGGATCTTGTCGGCCTTGCACGATCAAAACCGGTGCATGGAGTTGGCGCAACGGTTCTTTGAAATCATAAGGATTCGTGAACCATTGCTGATTCATAACCAAGTTGACCGCAGGATTGAATGCGTCTGTCGCCAGGGTTTGTTCGGCCAGCGCATACGCGTGTTTACGGTCGAACACCATGGCGGGAGCAATGATTCTGCTAAACTCGCAGACGGCGCGGTTGGGGTTCGCCATGAACCGTTGCGGCTCTTGCCAAAATTGCACTTCCTCGCGCTCGGCGGGGCTTAGGCGGCTCAAAATGTTTGCCGTGTAGTATTTCACGAAGTCCGTGTTGATGCCACCCGAGCCGGCCAGAATCATAGCTTTCACTTGCTGCGGATGTTTGGCGGCGTAAGCCATGGCGAGGATGCCACCCCAAGAATGTCCGAGCAACGTCCAGCGTTCGACTTTGAGGTGCTTGCGAACTGCCTCCAAATCATTGAGGTAAGTTTCAAAATTGATCGTCGTGAGATCGATGGCCGCAAGCTGAGATTTTCCGGTGCCGCGCTGGTCGAGGAGAATGGTTTGATACGTTTCGCCCAACGCTTTGGCCAGTGGCGTAAAATAGTCGTTGGCAATGCCCGGGCCGCCGCTCAAGAGCAGGATCGGCGCGCCCGTGCCGAAAATTTTGTAGTGCAAAACAACGCCATCGGCTCGAACCTGGCCTTCGGTTTGCGCCATGACAATGGAGCCTATCGCCAAAAGCGTGAAACTGAGCATGCATATTTTTGCGATCATGTTTACACACCTCCTTTAATTTTTGATTTGATGGGATGAAACGCCAAAGTGAAACTGTACTCGATCTCACCTTCTTTATTATCCGCGGCTTGGCATTGCTCGCCCCACTCTTGAATTTTGCGGACGAGTTTGGCGAGCTGTTTGGGGGAGACGCGGATGCGGCTATGCGTGGCGGCGATGGGATAACTGGAAGATTTCGATTTGAACAAATCGGCCGCAAAACCGGCTTGAGCGTCATCGAGGCCGGCTTGCAGTGCGTTCATCACCATATTCTGCAATTCATTGGTGGTTTCGCGCGCCCGCGATGAGACCGCGAGCAAACGCTGGTCAATCGCAAATTTTCTCGCCGTGGCGTGAAAATACTTCTCCACCGTGCCGCGATTGGGGCGGGTTTCGACCAACTCGATCAAACCCGCTTGCTCTAAAATTTCCACGTGATGGTAGAGCTTGGTGGGCTTCTCACCGAGCCGCTCGGCGACCTGCTTGGTCGTCGCCGGCTTCGCGCTGAAACCCTCCAAGATGCGTTGCCGGAACGGATCGCTCAGGGCTTTCAATTGCCCCAAATTTTTTAGGGTCAAAACGTCTTTCATGGATGGCCGATTTATTCGACTGTTCAGTAATATTAAAATTAAATTGAACATTAAAAATATAATGAACAAAAGCAAATTTGTCAAGCATTATTTTAAAAACAAAAAGCCACGGCTACATCCGCAAGACGTAGCCGTGGCTGTAAGTTTGGAGCAACGCTGATGCTTTGTTTTAATTCGCCTCGGCCCAGTTGCCCATGCCGTAAATGAACCGCAAGCCTCTGGTTAGGGCGGCCGGAAAAACGGAATTGTGCGTCTCGCCGTCGAAGATCATCATCTGAATCGCCAGCCGCGAATAGTCGCGTGCCGCGACCTGGCGATAGAATTTTTCCAGGTCTTCGACCATATTCCATTGCGAATTGATCTCGCTCGAGCCAACCGACAAGAACACTTTGGCCGGCAGCTCCTTGTCCTTGCGGCTAAAGGCGAAATTTTCTTCGAGACGGAACATGAGCCAGTTGTCGTACCACAATGAAGGGCTGACGAGAATATAGTTGCTGAACAGTTCCGGCGTGGTAAACGCCACCCAGCATCCGAACAGGCCGCCATAAGAATGCCCCACGAGCGTTCTCTCTCCCGTTGTGCGGTAATTGGCCTCGATGAAAGGTAAGAGCTCGTCGCGAATAAATGCTTTGAACTTTTCGCCGCCGCCGGAAAATTTTTGGTACTCCGGCCCGTAGCCGCCGATCATTGACCGCGTCGGGGTATAATCGCGCGTTCGGTTCAAGCGATATTCCGCCGGGCCGTCATAAGCGATGCCCACGAGAATCAGCTCGGCGAGGTGATTGCGCTCGCTGAGATGGTCCGCGATATTTTTGGCGATGGCGAACGAATAATCCGCATCGAGCAGATAAATCACCGGATAAGCTTTTGGGCTTTCTTTATAGCCTATGGGCAGGCTGATGTAGAGTTTGTAGCCGAGATTTATCTTTTTCGAATGAAGCAGCTTAAGCTCGGTATTTTCGAGAGTGACTTTGGGAGGGGTGGCGTTCGTGCTTTGGTCAGCGGATGAAACCGGGTCGCCTGATTGCGCAAAACCTGTTGTTGCGCCAATATGAAAAATCCCCCCCAGCGGCAGCAAAATCAGCAGGGACAAAAGCGATGATTTTTTCATGACGTTTTCTCGTACATTGCAAAGAACGGATGTAAACGGGAAAAGGTGAATTAAAATTTTGCTCACGGCAAATTTCCCCATCGGGGTTTATTCAATTTGTCGGCAAGAAGGTAAGGAGGCGAGCAGGAGTGGCGCGATTTATTACGGGTCAAATCGGCGTACGCCGGAAGCTGTCGAAGCTTGTTGAACGAAAAAAAGGTGTCTGTAATAAATAATGCCGAATATCGAAAGGCGGGCTTGCAAACGAGCGTCGAATCGGTTATCAAAATAGCCTCCTGCCTCTTTCCATTTGAAAAACAGGGTTCAAAGCGTTGCTCCCGCCCCAAACCGCCGGCGCGCAAGATCCCACATCCTGATTACCGGCTAACACGAGTATCAACAAGTTTATACGCTGGCAAATGTGCCGGGTTCCTTCAATCAATGAGTCTTTCGTAAAAAATCCATGTTTTTAAAAATTTTGTTTTTTAATACAATAAGCTGTGTAGTGATCTGTGTTAGACTTCGATATATTGTATGGCGCTTCAAATTTGGGCTTGTTATGAAAAGCCCATCAAGGAGCGGTTGCTTACCCTTTGCCGCCGGCCAGACGCGCTGCTGCCGGCGAGCGCCGCAAGGCGTTCATCGCCCAAATGCCGGCGACCGGACCAATGGCCAGAAACATAAACGCCCATTGCCAGCCCACGCTTCGCTCGAGCGTTGGAATCAAACGAATCGTCAACAGCGTGAGCAGAAATCCCAGGCTCGTTTGCAACGTTAACGCCGTGCCAATATATTCGCGCGGGCTCAATTCGCTGATGCACGCGGAAAATTGCGCCGAATCGGCGACGACGGCGAATCCCCAAATCAGACAGACGGCAACCAACGCTATCGGATTGCCGCCAAATAAAAACCCCACACTCAGCGTGCAAGCACCGCTGAGCAATAATGAGGCGATGGTGAGCGTGGTGCGGCCCAATTGGTCTGCGAGCCGGCCGGCAACCAAGCTCCCGATTCCACCAGCGCCAATTACTGCAAAGGCGGCAATGCTGGCCCATTGAGGAGCGATGCCAACGTTTTTGAAACTGGCGAGAAGAAAGATCGGAATCCACGCCCACATCGCGTACAATTCCCACATGTGGCCGAGATAGCCGAGATTGGCGAGCACGATATCTTTGTTGCGCGCGATCTCGCCAACGAATTTCCAATTGAACGGCGGCGTCTTGGTGCGATACGGGCCTTCATCGACAAAGAAAAAGGCAATGAGCGCGCCGAGCGCAGCGAACGCGCTGGCAAAATAAAGCACTGGCTTCCAATCGGCGACGCCGCCAAAAGCATTGAGCAAATGCGGTGAGGCCGTACCCACGGTGAGCGCGCCGACCAACAATCCAATTCCCAGGCCGCGATCTTCTTTCGTCCACGTCGCCATGATTTTCATGCCGACGGGATAAACGCCGGCGAGAAAGAGGCCGGTCATAAAACGTAAGAATAATGCGTAATTCAGGTTGTTAAAAAGAGGGATCAAGAGATTTGACAATGCGGCGAGCAGCGCCGAGATTGTCAATAACGGGCGGGCGGGAATACGATCCGCGAGATTCAATAGCGCCGAGCCGAAGGCCCCCACGACGAAACCAATTTGCACCGACATCGTCAGCCACGCACGGCCGGAGTCACTCAGCTTCCACGCCGCAGTCAACGCCGGGAGTGCAGCGGAAGCGGAGAACCATACGCCTTTCGCCAACAAAACCGACAACGCCAGCAGAAGCAGCGTAGGCCATTTCTTTCCAGCTACTTCTTTAAAAACTTTTTTCGTTGCAACTCCTTTTTTGTCGCAAAATCAATCTTTTTTGGTTCCGGTTCCCTTTTCGTTGCAAAATTACGCTGCCATATCTCTCCAAATGCCGAAGGATGAACGCCGGCGGGATAGCCGGCAGCGAGTGTTCGCACAATCGAACGCGGCGTCAACACTTGAACGACGCGATCAGGCTGCTGTGCCAAACGTTGGCCATAACCCTCCGGATGCCATGCCAAGAGAAAACCTTGGCGTAAAAGATACGGTTGTTTTGCGTCGAATGCAACAAAACTTCCCTCCGGCAACGTTCCGAGCTTCGCTTGATAAGTTAGTTTCTGTTTCGTCGCGTTGACCCGTTCGCGGTGCAGAACTTCATCCATCTCGGTTGCGAGTGGTTTCGATCCGTGTGCAAGCTCCGGATTGGCCTGCGCCCACATGGCGCGAAATTCTTCAAAGCGTGGACGAGAGCATTCGGCACAAGGCCGATGACCAGCCGCCAATGCCGTCGCTTCGTCAAGAAAGAACAATTCCGTGTACTGGCCAGGCATCATGATCGCTCGATGCCGGCCTTTGAATTGAAGCCGGCAGATGATCCATCTCTTGAGCTGATACGGGCGAATGATTTGCTGCCGATCATTGTGTAGGCAGCCGCGGTTCCCCATCAATGTGCCGCGCGCCGGTGTGGCGATGATTTCTCCGAACGGTGTGACGCGGTTCTGTTTTGGCATCGCTGTTTTGAATAGCTTCCAAATAAAATGTCATGCTGAAAGCATCTTTTTTCAATGCAGGCACCGTGCTTGATTCGAAAAAGATCCCGCTACAGCGGGATGACATGATAATGTTACTTGCAGTCAAAACCCCGACAATCGGGGTCAATCGCTTAATTGAAAAAGATCGAGATAGCACTCGAAAGGGCAACGCTCACGGAATTTTTTACGCTTTAATTCCGTGTGAGTTCGTTTCCGTGAGCGACTTTTTTTTGCTTTTCACTTCGTCGATTGCATATTTAGCGCCGCAACGAGAAAAGCCATTTCGTCGGTAAACGAATCGATGATCTGCGCCGGCGTGGCGCCGAAGTTATGGCCGGCGCCCCACATCATTTTTAGCAGAACGGGGTTGCCGCAGTTCTGCGCGGCTTGCAATGCGGCGACGAATTTATAAGCATGCAGCGGCACGGTGACTTGATCACGATCACCCACCATGATCAGCGCCGGCGGATAACACCGGCCGGGTTTGATATGGTGATACGGCGAGTGCGCCAAAAGGGTTTTGAATTCATCCGGTTTTTCCGTTGAGCCAAATTCGTGCACCCAATGTCCGGCAGTGGTGAATTTTTCAAAGCGCAGCATATCGAGCGCCGGCCGATCGATAATGCTCGCACCGAACAACTCCGGACGTTGCATCACCG
>JBOHQZ010000021.1:0-19070 GCA_050732275.1 bacterium | reverse complement strand
GCGCCTTGCTGCTTTGAAAAAGCGCGGTGATGAAGAAAAGGTTCGCAACCCATTTATCGAAAAAAAGGGAAATAAGCTGAGCTTGCGTATGGAGGGTCAAGCTCATCCGATAATGCACGAAATGAGGTTAGATTACGCCATCGCCTCCACATCCCTTTATGCACCACATTATCCGCATTTGACTGCCTTCCGAGAAGAAATGTCGCGATGCCAGTTTTATTATTTTGAACCCCGTATTCTCATGCGCGAAGCGAACGCCATCGCCGACGTGACTCTGCTCGGTCCGCGCGGCGAAGAATTAGCCGCTTTTTATCACACCCTTTCACTTAAGAACCCCAAACAATTCGATGCGCTCAAACGCGCCGCGCAACAACTTCTCCCACGCCTACAGAATCTTGAGATCGAACGGACCGACAAGGCCGAACTATATCTTCGCGTTTGGGAAGATAATACCTCTTTTTCAAATCGTTTGATTTCTGAAGGGACATTGCGGATATTGGGATTATTAGCCGTTCTCTCCCCCGCCAGTAAGTCCACAACAATCGGCTATGAAGAGCCTGAAAATGGCGTTCATCCTCGACGTCTCCGAAACATCGCAGAGCTTCTTCTCAATTCTGCTGATGGTACACGCCAAATACTGATTAACACGCATTCTCCAATTCTACCAACTTGTTTTCCTATTGAGAGCCTATTAGTCTGCCGGCGTAAAGCAGAAACGACTGAATTCATCCCATTTTCCTCACTGGGACCGCTATTCCGTCAAACGGATATTGCTGGTCACTTAGAAGATCAAATTATTCGAGGCGACTATGGCGGGTAAATGCCGAGTGGTAATCTTTTTAGAAGACAGCGCCCAAGAGGCGCTTATACCACCGCTTTTCAAACGCTTGGCTAGCGATGAGGGATTCGCTCAAGACCGACTTGATATTGATATTCTTGCCTCGCGTGGTGGAGTCTCTTTGAAAGCGTTCGGACAATTCTTTAAAGATGCGCGTCGCAAGCGCAGCCCATTACAAGCCGATCTTCTCATTGTCGGTTCAGATGCCAACTGCAAAGGTTTTGTGGAGCGACGTGAATCGGTGCTCAAGGATGCCGCAAAATTTCCATATCAGGAAACTATTACCGCTATTCCCGATCCTCATGTTGAACGTTGGTATTTGCTCGATACTAAAGCCTTTGCTTTAGTGATAGATAGCCGCATAGTTGTTACACCGCCTGAGTACAAATGCGAGAAGAACCATTACAAAACTCTCCTTCGGCGAGCATTCTTAGATAATAATATTTCGCCGCCGCTTGGCGGTATTGAGTATGGCCCTGCGATAGCCCAAAATATGGATCTCTATGCAGCAGCCAAACAAGATCATGGTTTGGCCGATTTTATTGAAAAATCAAGATCGTGGTTAAAAAGATTCAGAGCATGACCGAACGCGCCAAAATTCTCAAAGCCGCAGCCCATTTAGAGGCCGAAATTGCGCATTTGAATGAAGCGCACGATAGAGCAGATTCAGAGTTAGCAAAGCTACGTGCTAAGCTTTCTGGCTTGGATGGTATAGAAAGCCTTTCTGCAAATGCGCGGTTTTCAAAATATGCTTCACCCCAAGAAAAAATCCAACTCTTCGCAAATTTGTTCCGCGGCCGCGATGATGTATTCGCACGTTTGTGGGAAAATAGAAAAACCGGCAAGAAGGGCTACAGCCCGGTTTGTGAGTACGAATGGCAGCCGGGCATTTGCACCAAGCCTGAAATCAAATGTACCAACTGCAAATACACCCCACTAACTCACGACATATTCCGCGCCCATCTCGAAGGACAATACGTCATTGGCGTCTATCCTCTTCGTGAAGATGACACCTGTTATTTTGTCGCGGTTGATTTTGATAAAGCAAGCTGGCAAGATGACGCAGCGGCTTTTCTCGAAGTCTGCAAATCCATGAACGTACCGGCGGCGCTGGAAAGATCGCGTTCCGGCAATGGCGGACATGTATGGATTTTCTTTTCAGAGCCGATTCCGGCCTCCATCGCCCGCAATATGGGGTCGTATTTGCTCACCGAGACCATGTCCCGGTATCATCAACTCAGCATGACCAGTTACGACCGGCTGTTTCCGAATCAGGACACGATGCCCAAAGGCGGGTTCGGAAATCTCATCGCGCTGCCGCTGCAAAAGGAAGCGCGGAAGCTGGGCAACACGGAATTTTTAGATGAGCAGTTTCAGCCTTATGCGGATCAATGGGCTTTTCTTGCTTCGTTCAAAAAGATGAGCTTGTCTGAGGTGCAATGGCTCGCGCAAGTGGCCGCAAAGCATAACCGCATTACCGGCGTTGCTTTGAGTTCGCCAGAAGAAGATGACAAACCGTGGATTCCCCGACGCGCCAATAAAAATATTTTGCTCACGCTCCGTGGCCAACTTCCACCTCGAATTCGCGTCACTCTTGCTGAGCGGTTTTATGTTGAAAAAGCCGGTTTACCTTCTTCTCTCCTCGCCGAGATCAAAAGAGTGGCCTCTTTTCAAAATCCAAAATTTTATGAAGCGCAACGCATGCGGCGCTCCACGTTTCAGATTCCTCGCATCATCTCATGCGTCGAAGAGTTTCCGCAACATTTGGCGATTCCACGTGGTTGTTTGGAAACGCTTCACACGTTGTTGGAACCACTTGACATTGCAATCGAGACCTCAGATGAACGATTTGGCGGTGAATCGCTCGAAGTCGGATTTCACGGAAATTTAACCGCGGCGCAGGCGAACACCGTTGGCGAGCTTCTGCAACATGACATGGGAATATTCGTGGCTCCACCTGGCGTTGGCAAAACCGTGGTAGGAATTTATCTCATCGCGCAACGGAGACGCTCGACTTTAATTTTGGTGCACCGTCAGCCGTTGTTAGAGCAATGGCAAACCCAATTGGCCGAGTTTCTAAATCTCCCGTCAGAAGAAATTGGCATCGTCGCCGGCGGCAAAAATACGCGCACCGGTAAAATCGACATCGCCATGCTGCAAAGCTTGATTCGGGAAAACGAGGCTGAGCAATGGGTTGGTGAGTATGGCTATGTCATTGTTGACGAGTGTCATCATGTTCCCGCTTTCTCTTTCGAGCAGGTTTTGAAAAATGTGCGCGCGCGATACGTCACCGGCTTGACGGCGACACCGTATCGCCGCGACGGCCACCATCCGATCATTACCATGCAGTGCGGGCCGGTGCGCTGCCAGATTGATTCTCACGATACGGGCTTGCAGTCGTTCAAGCGCCGGCTGATATGCCGGGAAACCGGATTCGTGTTGCCCGATCATCAAGACGCGCCGCATCACGAAATCCTGCACGCCCTCACGGTAAACAAAAATCGCAATCGCATGCTCATTAATGATGTTATCCAGGTCTTGCAAGAGAAGCGTTCTCCCCTCGTCCTGACCGAGCGTCGTGAGCATCTCGAATTGTTGCTTGGCATGTTGGAAAAAGTTGTGAAAAATCTGATCGTCTTGCGCGGCGGCAAGAGCACCAAAGATCGCGATGCCGTCATGCAGCAGCTCAAAGACATTCCGGAAACCGAAGCGCGCGTAATTCTCGCCACCGGCGCTTATATCGGCGAAGGCTTTGATGACCACCGCCTCGACACGCTGTTTCTCGCCATGCCGATTTCATTCAAAGGCAAAATGGAGCAATATGCCGGGCGCATTCTGCGGCCGCATCAGGGAAAAGATGAAGTGCGAATTTATGACTACGTCGACAGCCAAGTGCCGATGCTGGCGCGCATGTTCAAAAAGCGACTGAAGGCATACCGGGCTATGAAGTATGAAGGAAAAGAAATAACGAAAATAAAGAAACGCCCTTTGTCCAAAGCCGAGTCGTCACAATTGCAGCTAAAAACTTTGGGATAAAAACTATGGAGTTTATATTATGATAACTCGTGTCACAATTAAGAATTTTAAGAAGTTGACACAAACTACAATCAACTTGGATGAACATGTGGTTTTTGCCGGACCGAATAACTCAGGAAAAACCACGGCCATTCAAGCTCTCGCGGTTTGGCGATTGGCCTTAACGAAATGGCTTGAGAAACGGGGCAAGGCTAAAAGCAAGGTGACGTTGCGTACGGGCGTTGCTATCTCACGCCCGGATCTGATCGTATTGCCGCTGCGTGACATGAAATTTCTCTGGCATGATTGTGAAGTGCAAGATTCCGAAAATAAAAAAATCAGGGCGGAAATCGTTGTGGAAGCCAGGACACGTGGAAAAGCGTGGAGTTTTGGATTGGAATTGGAACATGCAGGCCCCGAGCAAATCTATTGCCGCCCTATCCGTGTTGCGCCCGACGGTGATGAACGCATGGTGGTTCCGGATGAAGCCAAAGAATTTACCATCGTTCACCTTCCGCCCCTTGCCGGTCTCCAACGCCTCGAAGACAAAGTCAATGAGCGCAGCTTGAAGACTCGCATCAGCGAAGGTCGGGCGGGTGACATTCTTCGCAACCTGCTGTATAACGTGGCAGAGAAAAGTCAAGCGAACTGGCAAGAATTGAAGAAACATGTTGCCTCGTTATTTCAGGTAGAGTTGCTCGAGCCGCAATTTTTGAACACTGGTGAAATTGTCGTGGAATATTATAATGGCCTATCGAAAAAAAACGGGCGAAACCCTCACACCAAGCTGGATCTAGGCATGGGCGGCAGTGGTTTCCACCAAGTTCTGCTATTGCTGGCTTTTCTGTATGATCAAGCAGGGGCTGTGCTTCTGTTTGATGAACCGGATGCCCATCTGGAGATTATCAGGCAACGCGATGTCTATAGACTGTTGCGTCGATTAGCCAGCGAGCGTGACGCTCAACTTATCATTTCCACACATTCTGAAGTCATTCTGGACGAAACCGCTCATACCAATATCTGTGCCTTTCTCGGCGATAATCCGCGCCCATTGGCCACCTCACAGGAAGCTTCGCAACTCCGCAAGGCTTTGGTAAAAATTCCCAGCTCAGATTATCTTCAGGCTAAAGAACGATCCGGTGTGCTTTACGTGGAGGATTACACCGATATCGATATTCTGCTGGAGTGGGCCAGAGTTTTGGAACATCCGGCGATAAGCTTTCTGGAGTCGCCGTTTGTCGTTTATGTCGGCAACGTGCCCAAACACGCTCGTGAGCACTTTTATGCACTGCGTTCGGCGCAGCCATCACTGCGAGGCGTTTTATTAGTGGATCAAACCGACGTTCAGTTGAAAAAAGAGCCTTTGGATGAAATGATGTGGAGGCGTCGTGAAATTGAAAATTATCTGCTCGTTCCGGACGTGATTTTGCGATTTTGTGAAAAAGAAGTTCGTGCTTCTCTGGGTGTTGATGATACAAGCCTGGAAATCAATTTGTTTGCAAGTCAAATTCCCGAAGAAATGGAAAAGGTGCGCGAGCTTTTAAAAAAACGGTTTTTAAAGTATGAACTTGCGCACCCATTCGAAGACACACCATTCTTTGTTGGCACGAAAGCCAGTGAGGTCGTTTTGGAACCGTTTTTCAAAGACTTTTACAAAATGCTTGGAAAAAACAAT
Source organism: bacterium (assembly GCA_050732275.1). Taxonomy (GTDB): domain Bacteria; phylum Zhuqueibacterota; class Zhuqueibacteria; order Zhuqueibacterales; family Zhuqueibacteraceae; genus Zhuqueibacter. The sequence goes on along the minus strand of JBOHQZ010000021.1, from coordinate 13,542 downwards.
GCCATGCCCAAAAATAAGTTTTATCGACTTGTCGCCTTTATGAAAAAAAGCGAAGTCCACCCAGAAGTTAAGGAGAAGTTGGATCGTATCACGAGTTTGGTTGGAGCAAAATGAATGAGTGCTGATGAAAGCGACTTTGAGAAAGAGACAAAGAAACTAAAAAGACCGTAACAGTATCAAACCCACCGAGGAGGAACCATGTCCAATAACCTATCCCGCCGTCGTTTCTTGCAATTCACCGCCGCGTTGCCAGCGCTGAATTTGCCAAACATTATTACCAATAAAACCCGGCAGAAAGCTGCGGCTGCCGGCAAGCTGCCCGTCATCGTCTGCAGCCGTGGCGAAGATTGGGGCCGCAAAGTGAACACACCCGGCTGGGAAGTTCTTGCCAATGGCGGGGGATTGATGGATGCGGTCGAGAAAGCCGCGAATGTCACTGAGCTTGATCCGGAAGATAACAGTGTCGGGTACGGTGGCTTGCCGAATGAAGAAGGCGTGGTGCAGCTCGATGCTTCGTGCATGTACGGCCCGTCACACAAACCCGGCTCCGTCGCTTGTCTCGAAGGCATCAAGACGCCGTGTAGTGTCGCGCGTTTGGTGATGGAGCGCACCGATCACATGATGCTCGTCGGCGCCGGCGCGCAAAAGTTTGCGATCGCACACGGTTTTCAAATTGAAAATTTACTGACGGAAAAATCACGGCTCCGTTGGCTCAAATGGAAGGAGAATTTGAGCGGAGACGACGACTGGTTCCCGCCAGCAGACGGCATTTATAGAGAAAAAAATGGCCGCCCCAGCGGCACGATCAACGTTTTCGGCATCGACGCCAAAGGCGACGTGGCGGGCATCACGACGACCAGCGGCTTGTTCGGAAAAATTTCCGGACGCATCGGCGACTCGCCGATCATCGGCGCCGGTTTGTATGTCGATAATGAAGTGGGCGCCGCCGGCGCCACCGGCCGTGGCGAGGAAGTGATTCGTACTTGTGGCAGTTTTTATGTGGTTTCATTGATGCGGCAGGGGATGCACCCGACCAAAGCCTGTCTCGAAGCGTGCAAGCGCATCGTCGAAATCAACGAACGGCGCAGTGTCAAGATCGACTTCAACGACAAATTTGTTGCGGTGAATAAAAAAGGCGAGGTGGGTTGCGCCGCGATCAAGGGCTCCAAGAAAAACCCGCCGATGGTCGCCTTTACGAATCCTGACGGCTTTACGGCGATGGCGGGAGAGTTTTTGATCGAAGAGAAAGAGTCATGAGCTGGAGCTTGTTTTACAGCCTGCGTGAAGGTCTCGATGGTTTTCGCCGCGCCAAGCTGGCCTCGTTTATCGCGATCATGAGCATGGCGTTTGCGCTCGTGGTGGCCGGCGTTTTGGCCATTATTACCGTGAATTTGGTGGCGCTGGTCGATGCCGTGCGCGGCCGCATCGAATTTGAGGTTTTCGTGGACAACGGGCTCGATAAGGCCGGCGCCAATGAGCTGCGCCGGGAAATTCTGGCCGTGCGCGGCGTGGCCGAAGCGAATTTCATTTCAAAGGAGGCCGCGGCGGAAATCTTCAAGCGCGAATTTGCCCGCAGCGGCAGGGAAGATGGACAAAGCCTGCTGGAAATTCTCGATAGCAATCCGTTGCCGGCGTCGTTTCGTATTTCGCTGCAAAAAACCCATCAGAATAGCGCCGCGGCCCAGCGCGTGGCGAGCGCGCTCGAGAAGCTGCGCGGCGTGGACGAGGTGGTGTACCGCCGGGATTTGGCGCTGGCATTGGATCGCTACGTGCAGATCGCGCTAATCGCCGGCGCGCTGGTGGGCTTGGTGTTTTGTCTCGGCGCGCTCGTGCTGGTGGTCAATGACGTGCGCTTGGTCATTCACGCCAAGCGCCGCCTCATCGAAATCATGCAGCTCGTCGGCGCCACCAGCGCCTTCGTTTATCGGCCGCTGTTGGTGCAAGGCTTTTTGCAAGGCGCCATTGGCGGCCTCATCGCCTACGGATTTCTTTATCTCTTGTATCACTTGTTGCTGTTCCAGCTTGGCGCGGCGCTGCAGTTGCCGGATTTTTTGTTTGTGGGATTGATCGGTGTGGGAATCGTATTGGGGCTTGCCGCCAGCTATCTCGGCGCGAGAAAGTATATTCAGTGATGATGCTGCGAAGTCGGACTTGGGCGCGATGATGTTTCAAAGTTTATAAACTCCTGCTGCCCAAGTCCGGCTTGACTTATTGCTGCTGATTATTTTCCGGCTTTTTCTCTTCCTCGTTTTCCACTTTTTTAATAACGGTTCCATCTTCTTGCTTTTCCGTCGCCGCCTCAATAGTGCCGTTGGGAACTTTGCCGTAATTCAGCAAGGTGCGCAAGCGCGCCAGCATCGTTTCCATCCGTTTGCGCTCATCGCGAATTTTCGTCAGCTCCTCTTGGGCAGTTTCAGTCTTGTGTCGTTCTTCGTTGAGTTGTTTCTCAAGCGCTTTGTGCGCGGGGGCGAGGCGGCCGTTGGCGCTGACAAAAAGCGGTTTCTGTCCCGGCGGCGGTGGCGGCTGGTTCAGTGCGAAGCGTGCGCCGAAGCGCACGCGCCAATTCGGATAGCTCGGCAGCGCGGTATTGACCCGGCTCAAGCCGTTGATATATTGCGTCGCATCTTGATTCGATGAAAGCCGGGCGTCGAATGCAACGCTGAGCGCGGCCCAATGTGCCGGACGATAGACGACGCCTGGCGTGAAATAGGCGAGGTCTTCGCGGCTATAAGCCGTTGCCGGCGGACGCTGGAGAAAATTGCGGCCAAATACTTCGAAGGTGAAATCGAACTGGTGCGAAGGAATGGCGAACCCGGCGCCCCAAAGCAGGGCGCGGCTAGGATCCAGCACGGCAGTCGTGTCCAGGCGAGAACCGACGAGAAATTTTCCGGTGTCGTTGTGATGCCAAAAACCGAAATTGAGATGAAAGTTGAAAGCATTTTCAGGAATCAACACGTCTTTGCTGAACGACACCAGCCCGAGCAGGCCGAATTCCACGCTGCCGGCGCTGTAGTTTTCGAGAATAACGTTGTGCTGTTTGGCGAACGGGATGCGGGCGCCGGTCATGAAGCCCCAACGCAGCTTGCTGCGCAGGCCGCCATAGGAGCCGAACTTTGCGGCAAGATAAAGATCGTCAGGAAAATTGGCGGATTTGGCGTCATGATGGGTGTCCTGATAGAGCGTTTGCGAGAGCGTCAGTTCCAGGCGCCGGCTGAAAGAGTAGTGCGCCGCCAAGCTGCCTTGAATATCCCAAAATGTCGCAAACTGGGGGCTGGGGCTGGTTGACTTCGGCAACTTCGCGGTTTGATAATAGCTCGTTGCCAAAGCATGAATGGAAAATTGACCGCGCTCTTGCACCCAAGCCGTGTTGAGGTTGGACAACCCGCGCCCGCCCATGGGAAACAGTCCCTGGGCAAGCGCCCCGCTTTGCGGGGTGGCGAAAAGTCCTCCTGCTAAAAGCGGGAAGAGGAATTTTTGAAGCTGCCTGCGCATGATTAAAAATCTCCATTTTTTGATACTATTGAGTCATATACGCGCATGCTGCCCCGCTTGCAAACTCGCTTCGAAAATGTTTTTAAATATTTCCTTTTCGTTATTTTTTTGCCGTAACGATTGTCAAGCCCGCCAGCATTTTGAGACTTGCGCTTTTGAGCAAAATTTTGTATTCTTTAAAATACAAGTGGAGAGGGCACAGTGCCAAGATTTTCTTTGTGGCACACGCTAGGCCTTCTGCGCTTCGCGCCTATAGCCTTAGGCGACATGTGAAAAATTGGAAACATTCAAGGACATTGGCATGGAAAAATGCTTGGTCATTCACGGTCATTTTTATCAACCGCCGCGCGAGAATGCGTGGACCGAATCGATTGTGCGGCAGGACAGCGCCCATCCGTATCACGATTGGAACGAGCGTATCAACGCCGAGTGTTATCGCCCGAATGCTTTTGCGCGCATAGTCGACCACACGAATCGCATCATTAATATTGTCAATAATTACGCCCAGGTTAGCTTCAACTTTGGACCGACGCTTTTGAGCTGGCTCGAGCGCTACAGCCCGGCAACGTATCGCCGCATTTTGGAAGCGGACAAAGCGAGCGTCGAGCGTTTTCACGGCCATGGCAACGCTATCGCTCAGGCTTACAATCATGCGATTTTGCCGCTCTGCAACGAACGGGACAAAGTGACGCAAGTACGCTGGGGCATCGTGGATTTTCGTTATCGCTTCAACCGCGAGCCGGAAGCGATGTGGTTGCCTGAAACCGCGGTGAATGACGCCACGCTGCGCGTGCTCATCGATCACGGCATGAAGTTCGTCATTCTCTCGCCGCACCAGGCTAAACGCATCCGCAGTTTTGCTGTTACCAACGTGCCGGCCGTTTCTAAAAATGAAATTGAAAATGTGCCATCACCAACCATTGTCAAGGCGTTTCAAGCCGGCGAGTGGGTCGGGGTCGAACACGGTGAGATTGACACGCGCCAGGCGTACCGGTGGTTTGACAAGGATGCCGAGGGGCATCCTTTGCCGGACCGCGATATCGATATTTTTTTCTACGACGGCGGCCTGTCACGCGGCGTCGGCTTCGAGCATCTGCTGCGCGACGCCGGAAATTTCGCGCAAAGCATCGACAATTGTTTCAGCAATAATGGAGCGACCCGTCCGGAGTTGGTCTCGATTGCGACCGATGGCGAAACCTACGGCCACCACGAGCGCTACGGCGATATGGGATTGGCGTTTTTGTTGAACGTCGAAGCGCCGCGCCGCCACATTCGCGTCACCAATTACGCCGAGTTTCTCGCGGAGAATCCGCCGGTGATGGAGGTCGAGATCAAAGAAGGCCCGAATGGCGAGGGCACGGCGTGGAGCTGCGCGCACGGCGTCGGCCGCTGGTATCGCAACTGCGGTTGCCGCGGCGACGGTCCGCGCGAATGGACGCAGGAATGGCGCGGCCCGTTGCGACAGGCATTGGATAATTTGCGCGACGAGTTGGCGGCGCTGGCTTTGGAGAAAGGCCAGGATTTGCTCAATGACGTGTGGGAAGCGCGGAATGATTATATCGGCGTCATTCTTCAGCGCACGCCGGAAAGCGTTGAGAGCTTTTTCAACAAAAACCAGAAGCGCCCACTCTCCGAGGCCGAGCGCCTGCTGGTGATCCATCTGATGGAGATGCAGCGCCAGGCGCAATTGATGTATACGAGCTGCGGCTGGTTTTTTACCGAGCTTTCCGGCATCGAGACCGTGCAGGTCATCCAATACGCGGGACGCGCCGTGCAATTGGCGGAAATGATCAACCCGGCCTTGCGCGGCGTGTTCGAGGCGCGTTTTCTCGCTGATTTGAAAAAGGCGCGCAGCAATCATCACGATTACAAAACCGGCGAAGGCGTTTACAAAAAAATAGTCAAGCCCGCTTTGGTTTCCTTCCTGCGCTTGGTGAACACCCATGCGATTCGCACGCTGTTCGCCGGCGCGCGGGCGCAAGAGCACATCTATCATTATGCCATCAACCGCACCGATCTGGTCGAGAAACGCACTGAAGAGACCACGCTGATGATTGGCCGCGCCGAGGTGCAGTCTGGCATCACTATGGAAAAGCGCGCGTATGCGTTTGCGCTTGTCAACCGCGGCGCCGGTGAAGGCGTCAAGAGCTTCGTGCGGCGCGACGACGGTAGTTGGAGTTATGCGGAATCTCGCGACACCTTGATGAATGATTTTCACCAGCGCGAGCACGAAATTGTCGACGAGCTGCCTAAGCATTGGAGCGGTGATACGTTTGGCATGCGCGACATGCTGGCGGAAGAGCGCCAGCAGGTGATCGATATTTTGCTCCAAGACCGGCTATTGGAAATCAGCGGAATTTATTCGCACATTTACACGCAATATCGCAGCCTGATGCAGGCGCTGCGCGGACTTGGCGCCGCGCTTCCTGCCGAGCTTTCAGTGCCGGCAAGTTACACGCTGAGCCAGCGCTTGCGCGCCGAAGTGGAGAAATTGCGAAATGTCACCGAGCCGGAGGCTTATAAACCTTGTCTCGAGATTGCTCGTGCCGCGCAGCGGCTCGGACTGCAGCTCGACAACGAGAGCGCCTCGCGGGTTTTTCAGGAAATGATCGAGCAGCGGCTGCAACGTTTGTTCAACAACGCGGCAATGGAATCATGCAAAGAAATTTTGGCGCTCGTCGATATCGCCGACCGGCTGAAACTGGCGCTGGACGAGCCCTCGATTCAGAACCAGATTTTTTCCATTCTGAATGAACGCGCCGATGCGATGATCGACCGGATTCTGGCCGCGGCGCAGATCGAGCCGGGATATGATGCTGTTTCGGATTTCCTCCATCTCGCCTATCGGTTCAATTTCAACATCAAGCGTTATAAAGACCGCTTGAAACCGCTGGAGCAGGCGTGGAGCCAGGACCCGAGGTATTGGCCGTAACCAAGGCAAAAAGCAAAGAACAAAAGAAAAAAGCAAGCAAAACAATTTAGCATTTTCTATTAAAAGTTGATCCGGCGGCGCTTGCTTTTCCGGGATTTTTGAGTTATCTTTGCTGATAGTAAAGTAAACAATTTACTCATCTCATGAACATTCTGCGCCGCACTAAAATCGTCTGCACCATCGGCCCCGCCTCGGACTCGCCGGAAACGCTGGCGGCTTTGATGGACGCCGGCATGAACGTCGCGCGCCTCAATTTTTCTCATGGGACGCACGATGAGCATCGGCAGCGGATCGCCCGTATTCGCGAGATTGCCGACGCGAAAAAACTGCCGATTGCAATTTTGCAGGATCTCAGCGGGCCGAAACTGCGCACCGGGCCGATGGCCAAGCCGGTGGTGTTGCAGCCCGGCCAGATTTTCGTGCTCACCAATCGGCCGGTGCCGGGAGACGAGCACACCGTGTCCGTCACTTTTCCGGATTTGCCGGCGCATGTACAAGTCGGTGAGAACATTCTACTCGCGGATGGCACGATTCAATTGCAAGTACTCGAAAAAACCGCTACCGACTTGCGTTGCCGCGTCATCGATGGCGGGGCCCTCGGCGCGCACAAAGGCATCAATTTGCCGCAAACTTTTTTCGACATTCCCGCGCTGACGGAAAAAGACAAAAAAGATCTCGAGTTCGGCCTGGAGGCCGGCGTGGATTTCGTCGCGCTTTCGTTCGTGCGGAAGCCGGAAGATTTGAGTTTGGTCAAAGAGGTGATGACCGCGAAAAACCGCGTCGCGCCGGTTATTGCCAAAATTGAAAAGCACGAGGCAGTGGAAAAGATTGACGCCATCATCGCCGCCGCCGACGGCATTATGATCGCGCGCGGCGATCTCGCCGTCGAAACGCCGCTGGAGAATGTGCCGCTCGTGCAGAAAGAGATCATCAAAAAGTGCAACCGCGCCGGCAAGCCCGTGATCACGGCGACGCAAATGCTCAAGTCCATGGTCGAAGAGCCGCGGCCGACGCGCGCCGAAGCCAATGATGTGGCCAACGCCGTGCTCGACGGCACCGACGCGGTGATGCTCTCCGAAGAAACCACGATCGGGAAATATCCGGTGCAGGCTGTGCAAGTGATGGACAAAATTTTGCGCACGACGGAAACCGTATTGCTTTCACGCGAGAGACTGGTCGACGAAGATGTTGAGCATCTAAACATTGCGGAAGCCGTGAGCCACGCCGTCGTGTCAACAGCGCATTATTTGAAAGCGGCGGCGATTCTAACGCCAACGCGATCCGGCAGCACCGCACGCCTGATTTCACGTTTCCGTCCAAAAGCGCCGATCATCGCGATGAGTTACCGGTTGGAAACCGTGCGCTGGCTGGCGCTCGTTTGGGGCGTTCACCCGCTATATAATGCGAAGCCGCATGACAACTCCGACGATTTGATCGCCCGTTGCAAACGCGAAGCCCTGGCCACCGGGCTGGTTAAAGCCGGAGACACCGTGCTGATCACCGCCGGTTTGCCGCCGAGCGAGCAGAGCACGACGAATTTGATTAAAGTGGAAGTGATTGATTGAGCGTTACATAATGCTACGAATTTATTAATGAAGAACAAATTTTTTTTGAGTTTTGTATGCACCTGCTTTCTTTTAACAAGCTGTTCAAAATGGTTGATTGGATTGTGGGTTGCAAGCGCGATTGGGTACATATTTGTCGGCGGCGATCCAAGCTATGTCATAAAATTCGAAAAAAAATCAGTATAAACGCAAACCCTTCTAAATACCAGCAACAGATTCATAGCGATAGCATTATCACGAAAGTCCTAAAAATTGTTGATGAAACAGCTAATGAATTTTACTTGGAACAAAGAACTGGTTTTTATAACACAGAAGTAAGTGAAAGATATTACTTATTCCGCCAGTATCATTTATCGAAAACTGCTCGCAGAGATTATGAGTATCAGTTTCTTGAATTTTCCGCATCTTTCTTTCTAAGCGATAGTATGTTCGTAGTTGAAATCAGAGACTTTCCATCAAAAAAGCAGAGTAAATTATCAAAACAAATAGAAAACGCAATAGTCATTAAATTTGAGACGCGACTTGAAAAAGATGCGATTCATAGATTGAGCAAAAGATGAAATGCCTGCACAGAGTGCTGAATTGGGAAAGTTTTTTGAGTTTGATTATTGATTTCGGTTAAACAAGGAGAATCCATGTCTACTATTGTTGAAGTTCATGCCCGTGAGATTCTTGACTCACGCGGGAATCCAACTGTTGAAGCCGACGTGACCCTGGAAAACGGTATCGTCGGCCGCGCCGCGGTGCCGAGCGGCGCCTCGACCGGCGAGCATGAAGCGCTGGAGCTGCGCGATAAAGATCCGAAACGCTATCTCGGCAAAGGTGTTTTGCAGGCGGTGAAAAATGTGAATGAAATCATCGCGCCGGAAGTCGTCGGCATGGAAGCGCGTGAGCAGGTTGCTATTGATCAAGCGATGCTCGAATTGGACGGCACCGAAACCAAGAGCAAGCTCGGCGCAAATGCGATACTCGCGGTCTCGTTGGCGGTCTGCAAGGCAGCGGCGCAGACGAGCAATTTGTCGTTGTTTCAATATCTTGGCGGCGTCAATGCCCGCACGCTGCCGGTGCCGATGATGAACATCATCAACGGCGGCGCGCACGCGGATAACAACGTCGATCTGCAGGAGTTCATGGTCATGCCTGCCGGCGCCGGCTCGTTTGCCGAGGCGCTGCGCATGGGCGCGGAGATTTTTCACAATTTGAAAAGCGTGCTCAAGAAAAAGGGCTACAACACCGCAGTCGGCGACGAAGGCGGCTTTGCGCCGGATTTGAAATCCAACGAAGAAGCGCTGCAAGTGATCATGCAAGCCATTGAGGCGGCCGGCTACAAAGCGGGCGAGCAGATTTTCATTGCGCTCGATCCGGCTTCCAGCGAGTTTTATAACAAGCAAACGAAAAAGTATGATTTGAAATCCGAAAGCCGCAGCCTCGGCTCGGAAGAGATGATCGATTATTACGCCAATTTAAAGAGCAAATACCCGATCGTCTCCATTGAAGACGGCTTGGCGGAAGACGATTGGGACGGCTGGAAGAAATTCACCGAGCGTATGGGCGGCAAGCTGCAGCTTGTCGGTGACGATCTGTTTGTAACGAATACGAAGCGCCTGAAACAAGGCATTGAAAAAGGCATTGGCAATTCGATTTTGGTGAAGGTCAACCAAATCGGCTCGCTCACCGAAACGCTGGCGGCAATCGATATGGCGCATCGCGCCGGCTACACCGCGGTGATCTCGCACCGCTCCGGCGAGACCGAGGACACGACGATTGCGGACATTGCGGTTGCCACCAACGCCGGCCAAATCAAAACCGGCAGCCTCTCGCGCACCGACCGCATTTGCAAGTACAACCAATTGCTGCGGATCGAAGGGATGCTCGGGGAGTCCGCGGTGTATCCGGGCCGCGCGGTGGTGAAGAATTAGTGTTTGTAGTCGCGCCTTCAGGCGCCACGCGTGAGAATTTGAATATTGCTTCGCTAAACAAACTTTTTCTTGGCTGGCGGCTTTTTGCGCCTCAAGGCGCTACTACGAACTTTTTGTGTTTCATAAAAACCCATTGCTTTTACTGCAACTTTTGAATAAATTGTAAGCTTCTAAAGTAGGGTATACGAAGCCGGACTTGTGCACGCAAAGCTTGCCAAATTCAAGAATCGTCGAGCGCGCGTCCGATTTCACTTCACCATCGGAGGAGATGCTTGCATGGCGCTGAAAGACCCCAAGTACGACAAACCCATTCAACTGCGCAAAACCCGGCGGCCCAAGCAACTGGCAGTGATCAACCAGGCCGGCTGCACCGGTTGCCAAGTCTGTATTGATTTCTGTCCGGCGGATTGCATATTAATTGTGCCAGGGCCGGACCCGACGAATCCGACGGTGCATCGTCTGGTGGAAGTGGATTTGCCTCGCTGCATCGGCTGCACCCTTTGCGCGAAATATTGCCCGTGGCTCACCATTGAGATGCTGGATTTTGATGAAGGCTATCGCAAAGCCGAAGAGTGGACGTTCCGCACGGTCCTCGGCGAAATCGTCGAGCCGGTACCGGCTGAAACCGGCGCCCCGAGACGCCGCGCTGCAGCCCACGCCGCGGCTGAGTGACGAAGACCGCGCCGATCTGACGGAAGGCGTGGAGCTGTTCAACGCCGGCAAGTATTGGGATGCCCACGAGGCGTGGGAAAAAATTTGGCAACGCCATTCCGAGCCGTGGCGCTATTTCGTGCAAGGCTTGATTCAAGCCGCCGCCGCGCATCACCAATTGCAGCGCGGCATTCGGCACGGCGTCATCAAGCATTTGCACAATGCGCTGGTGAAGCTCGAGGCGGCGCCACCGGATTTTGCCGGATTGAACTTGGGGCCCTTCCGCGACTATTTGCACCAATTGCTCGGCGCGGTTGAGACCGCGAGCATGGAAAGAGTGCCGCCACTTTTGCAATTGCGTTTTATTCAATCGGGCGATGATGAGTAAACGCAAAAACTCGGCGGGAATCTTTGGCGTTTTATTAGGACAAAAGCCTCTCTTCGTTTAAAAATACCTCTTGGGTTTCTCTTCAACGATTGCATCAAAAAAAGTTTTTGACGACACAAGGGTCAGGGGATGTTTGTAATGGCACAATCGCATACCTTTAGTTGGCGCGAACGGCACGGTTTTCTCGGCTTGAGTTTAATCGTACTGGCAATCGGCATTTTCGGCATCACGCGTTCGTGGGTGCGGCCGGGCCTGCCCTTTACCTGGGAAATCTTCGAGCAGCAAATAACCGTCAAAGAAATTCTGGCGCCGGATGTCGGTTTGTCACAGAATGACGTTCTGCTCGGAAGCGATGGCATTCCGCTCCGGCATCACGAAGAGCTCGAATTCCTCTTTGACGGCAAAACACGCAATGACAACGTAACGACGACGGTACGGCGTCAAGGCCAAACCACAACGGTGTCCGTCACGCTCTGGGGAAATTGGTATAGCCGGCGTTATCTTGTCATCAATTTCATCATCGGTTTGTGTTTGTGGGGAATTGGCGTATGGGTTATCTGGCGTTGCCCCGAAGATAAACCGGCGCGTCTCTTCTTCTTCCTCACGCTCAGTTTGGCAACCGTCGTCATGGTTGGCACGGCGCGGCTGCCGGCGGGAATCCCACCCTGGAATTATTTTTTACCCATATTTTATTATTTTGTTTATCCATTTTTCCCCGCGTTGCTTTTGCACTTTTTAGCGAGTTTTCCCCGCTTCAAAAGGCTGCTCCGTTTACACTGGCAACAAGACCTGGCGATCTATATTCCCGCCGTCGTTTTCGTTCTCGCCCTCGAAATCTTTCATGGGCGCGTGTTATCTTCGGCTGATATGGCGCTGTTTCGTGAATATCATTGGGTATTTACCTTTCATCGCGGTTATATCGTCATCTATTTTCTCCTGGCCATGGCGGCGCTCGTACATTCTTATTTCACTGCGAATGACGAAAGCGAAAAGAACAAAACGCGCTGGATAGTATGGGGAATTGCTGCCGGCGCCTCACCTTTCATGCTGTTGTGGACGCTTCCCAATCTGCTCGACGCCACGCCGATCATTCCGGAAGAAATCGCCGAATTGGCGATCATCGTCGCGCCGCTAAGCTTTGCAGTTGCCATCGTCAGATACAAGCTGTTTGACGTCGAGATCGTCATCAACCGCAGCATCGTCTACAGCCTATTAACCGGCGTGATCATTGGACTTTATTTGTTGCTCGCCGGCCTGGCCGGCCAATTTCTTCATGACAAAAGTTCGCAAGCCAACAGTTTCACGTCATCTGTTTCACTCTGGTTGCCGCTACGATATTCCATCCGGCGAAACAAAAAATTCAGCTATTTGTCGATCGAACTTTTTACCGGGTTAAATACAATTATCGGTTGGCAATCAATACGTTCAGTCCGCTAATGGTGACGGCCAAGAGCCGGGACGAAACCCTGGAATTATTAATGGCGCACATTGAGAACGCCATACCGCTCGAAAAGATGGCGGTGCTGCTGCCGCGCAATGGTGTTTTCGAGATTGCGGCCAGTCGTGGGGTGAAAGATGAAGAGAAATCCTGGCTCGGCTTTGCAGAACATGACGAAGTGATCCGGTTGGCGAAAATTCAAGCCGGGCCTTTAGCCAAAGCCGCGGGTGCTGATTCCAATGCCGCGGCCTATCGGCAGCTTTTGGAACATTTTGATCGAATCCGTATGGAAATCCTTTTGCCGGTGGAAAGGAGTAGCGGCCAATGGGGGTTTCTCGTGCTCGGGCAGAAACGCTCCGGCACAAGGTACTCCGCAAAAGATTTGGAACTATTGTCAATGCTCACGCTCGAGGCGTTCAGCGCACTCGAGCGGATTCATTTTCAGGAGATGACCATTTACGAGCGGGCTGAAAAGGAAAAGCTCGAAGCCTTAAGCCAGCTTAAATCGGAGTTCATCTCGCTCGTCTCGCATGAGTTGCGCACGCCCTTGACCTCCATTCGCTGGGCGGCGCAAAATCTGCTCGATGGCATTCCGGCAAAATCTCCGCCCCCCATCGAGCATTATCTCAAAGGCATTCACGCGAGCAGCTTGCACCTGGGCCGGATGATCGAAAACCTGCTCGACGTGAGCAAAATCGAATCGGGCAGGCTCGAGATTCTTCCCGAGTCCGTGTGTCTCGCGGAGATGATCGGCACGGTGATTCATTCCGTCACGCCTCTGGTTGCCGGCAAAAATCTCCGGATGCAAACCGAGGTCTCTAAAGATCTGCAAGTCAAGGCGGATCGGGATGCTTTGCTGGAAATTTTGTCTAATTTGATTGAAAACGCGATTAAATATTCGCCGGAGGGAAAAACGGTCAGCGTCGAGGCGCACGGGGCGGAAGGCCGGGTCGTCATCTCCGTTCGTGACGAAGGCGTGGGCATTCCGGCGGAAAAGCAAAAAGCCATTTTTGAAAAATTTGAGCGCATTGCGCAGAATAAGAAAACCCGGGAGAAGGGGCTGGGGCTGGGTTTGTATATTGTCAAAAAACTCGTGGAAGCCCAAAGCGGCGCCATTCAAGTGCAAAGCCAAATCGGCGTTGGCAGCACATTTACCG
>JBOHQZ010000020.1:0-19408 GCA_050732275.1 bacterium | reverse complement strand
CAACGTCTCGCCTTCGTAATACGCCATGGCGATAAACACCCTGCGGACGCAGTCTGCCCCGTCTTCGGTCTCGTCGATTTCATAGATCGTGCAGATATTGGGGTGGTCCAGAGCCGAAGCCGCCTGTGCCTCGTTGACGAAGCGTTCTTTAGCTTCGTCGTCGCGGGTTAAATTCTCCGGCAAAAATTTCAGCGCGACGAGGCGCTTGAGCTTGATGTCCTCAGCCTTGTAAACGACACCCATGCCGCCTTCACCGAGTTTCTCGATGATTTTGTAGTGGGAGATGCTTTGGCCAATAATCGTCATTATTCGCCTCTCAGCTTCGCCAGCGCGGTCTTTGCCTCAATCAAGTCCGGCAAATCCTCATCAGCGTTTTTCCACAGTTTGAGGAATTTTTCGTATTGTTGCCTGGCCTGGTCGCGCTGGCCTTTTTGTTCGAGAATTTTGCCGAGCAGTAAAATACTTTTGGGATGATAGATCGCGCGATCCGGTGTCTCGACCGTGCTGTAAATGCCTACGGCTTCACGTGCATTTTGCTCGGCCTGGTCGAGCGCGCCGTTTTTATATTGGCACTCGGCCAATGGGTGGAGCATGGATAACATCACGAATGGCGGCGTGCGCCCGCTTTGCCGCGCGATGGCGATGAGAGAATCCGCGGCGGCGCATTCGTCTGTAAAACAAAACATGTTGGTGCGAACGAACATCTGTATCGGCAGCGGCATCGCTTCGAGCACGGCTTCAGCCTCGTTCGGTTTGCCGGCAAAGACTTTGAGATTAGCGGCATCGCCCCAATAGAAAAAAGGCAAATCGCGGCGATGTTCGTAAGGTTGATTCTTGGCGATTTCTTCCAAAGCCTTCACGCCATTTCGCCAGCCCCAAAGCCAGACCCAGGCTTTGATCATTTGATACGTCACCGCATCGGCAGTGTCTTGTCTCGCCCAGGCTTGTGCGATCACTTTGTCTAAAACCTGCAACGTTTCTCGATAACGGCCCTGATAAGGATAGAGAAAAATCAGCCGCCGATAGTCAAGCTGTTTCTGCGCCGGATCAGCACTTTGTTCGATTGCCGACAATAGTTCCTGCTCCGCAGCCTCGTAATTTTCCAAATAAGCGTGCAGCGTGGCAAACACGGAAGACCTGACGCCGGGACGCGACTGAAGCTGCAGCGATTGACGGGCGTTTTGCAGCGCCAGCGCAAAGTTGCCATGCGCTTGCGGATCGCAATAAAAATTCGCTAATGCCTCATCATAATGAAAATTTGTGCGCTGGTGCGCCGGATCGAGCGCTAAAACCTTGTCAAAATACTCCACGGCGGTTTTGTAATCCTGGCTGTGATGCGACCAATCACCGATATTGAAAAGCATCTCCTTGTCGTTAGGATAATGCTGCTCCATCTCTTTGAGAATGGCAATGCCGCCGGCAAAGTTTTTTGCCACGTGCGCCTGCTCCGCGCGGACGAGATAACGCTCGCGCTCCGGAATGCGGTCGAGATAAGCCAGCGCCTTTTGCATCGGTTCCTGCGCCAATTGCTCGTAATTCCAACCCATCGCATACGCCAGGCGATAGTAAGCCAGCCCAAACGTCGAGTCCAAAGCAATCGCGCGGTGAAATTCATCTTTGGCAAGGTCGAATTGCAGGCGATTGAGAGATTCTTCGCCTTTAAAATAATGTTGGTACGCTTCAAGATTGGGCGTGGTCACTTGCGCCACCTTTTGGCTGATCGCCTGAATCTCTTCCTCTTTCTCGCGCAGCCCTTTGCGGGTTTGATCCGACAGCCGGTCGATCATCGCGGGGATTTCTTCCTGGCCCTTGTCTTTCTCCTGATGCGTGAAGAGAAAATTGTTTTGCACCACGTCCAACACCTTCACTTCGATGGCATAAACATTTCCGAATTTTCGAATCGTCGGCAAAACCAGCGCATTGATGCGCGCCGGATTTTTTTGTTCTTTCCCGAAAAACCAATAGGCCGCTGCCAGCAAGACCATGCCAACTAAAGCCACTGCCGGTTTAATAAAACGCGCGCTTTGCGAGGACGGCTTTTGACTCGAACGAGCCGCAAGCGGCGAGCTCGCACTATCCAGCGGCGCCTTCGCCGCGCGTAAATCTGCGAGCAGCATCTCAGCATTGGGATAACGGATGTCGCGATTTTTTGCCAAAGCCTTGTCGACGATTTGCTGGAGCTCGTTCGACACCTCGGAGCGCAAATTGATAATCGGAGGCGGATTTTCATTGAGAATGGAATACGCCACTGCCGCTTCATATTCACCGCGAAACGGCAATTGCCCAGCCAACATTTCGTACAGCACCACACCGAATGACCAAATATCCGTGCGGTGATCGACGTTCTCGCCGCGTGCTTGTTCGGGAGACATGTACGCCGCCGTGCCGAGCGTCGTGCCTGCTTTGGTGAGATGAACTTCGCCACTCATCTTCGCGAGACCGAAATCCATGATTTTCACTTGGCCGGATTCCGTGACCATGATGTTGCTGGATTTGATGTCGCGATGGGTGATGCCTTTGGCGTGTGCGGCTTTCAATCCTTCGGCGATTTGCGTGGCAATATTGAGAATATTATCAATTGTCAATTGATAACTGTCAATTGTCAATTGCTTCAATTCCCGTCCGGCGATATACTCCATCACGATGAATATCTCACCATCGATTTCTTCGATAGCATAAATCGTGGCGATGTTGGGATGATTCAGCGCCGCCGCGGCTTTCGCCTCGATCTTGAATCGTTCGCGCTCTTCAGAAATTGCGGTAATTTGGTGCGGCAAAAATTTGATCGCAACGAGACGCTCGAGCCTGGTATCCTCGGCTTTGTAGACTATTCCCATTCCTCCTTCACCCAACTTTTCCAGTATCCGATAATGTGAAATTGTTTTTCCAATCATACACAACGGCTCCCGCTCTGCAGGACCAAGTTATAATATTTTTCATTGAAGGAAGGCATGCCGCCTTCGCCGAGTTTGGCGAGGATTTTGTAGTGAGAAATGGTTTGGCCGATCATAATCTCTACTTCCTTGGACTTATCCAATGAGAAAGATGCACAAATTTCTTGGCAATGTCAAGTTTTTGCTGGCATAACAAATGAATCTGGTATTGACTTTGGTTGATGGATTCGCTATATTTTACTTGCAGAGTTCGATTCAATCTTTGGAGAATCAAAAATGTCTATCGAGACGATCCAATTAAATCAAGATAATGCTTTGCCACCGGCTGTGCTTTCCCAACTTGGATTCGAAGAGAAGAAACCTCTCAAAGTTGTGTTGAGCACGATGGGGGTTCTTTTAGTCAAGGAATCCGCCTCGTTGAGCGATATCATTTTGACCTTGGAAGAGCTCAAAACCCTCTATGCCAATCAGCTTCGTGAGCTGGACAAGGAATGGGACGATTTTACACTTTCTGAAGAGCTGTTGAGTTCTGATTTTTGATTGGGGGCTTGCAATGGCTGTGGAACTGGCAAAAGATTTTTCCCCAGGCAGTATTTATTTTGTTGACCCATTGACGCCGTTAGTCATGTGTCCAAAATGTAATCATAATTTTATCGCCCATTATTCGGCAAAAATAGAAAAATTCATCTGTGACAATTGTGGAAATGAATGCGATCCGGACTTTGTCCAAAGAGGAAAACGGCCGGTATTGATTATCCAAAATCCCACTTTTGATTTCTTTAACACCATCACCGTTATCCCCATTACCTCGCAAGAAAAAGCCAAAGACAAGGTAGGCGCGGTTCACATACCTAAAGGCAAACCCTCGGGTTTGAGCAAAGACTCTTGGGTTTTAGTCTGGCAAATTCGCACGATTAACAAAAATCTCTTTTTCAAAGAGAATTATCTTGGCAAGGTCTCCGCCAAAAAGCTAAAAGAAATCAAGATGACCTTGAAGAAACATTTATTTCTATGAGCAAGCTTTATTTTCCACCATCCCTGCCCATCAAAATATTCAATCAAGATAAACCCTCGGCAGCAGCGGATTCATGCCAATCAAAATTTTGTAAACCGAAACGCCGGCCCAGGCCGCAAGCTCTTCGGCGCTGATTTCGCTCTCGTTCTGCTTGCCGAACACTAAGGCCTCATCACCGATTTTTATTTCCTCGGCGCCGGTCACATCGATGGTCGCATGATTTGAAGTCACCAAAGCAATTGTCGGCCAGCGCCGGCCTTGCACTAAAATTTCTGCCTTGCCGGCCGCCTGTGAGGGATAGCCATCCGAATAACCGAGGGGCAGCGTCGCTACTTGCGTTTTCTGTTGGGCCACGAAGGCGCGATGGTAGGAAACCGAATCTCCCGGCTGCAACGTTTTCACATACATCACTCGCGTTTTCAGCGACATGACCGGGCGTAGATCGATCTGCCGCGCCTGGTATTCGCGCACGGAAGGATACTGTCCATAAATCGCAATGCCGGGCCGCACCATATCCAAGTGCGATTGTGGGAAAGAGAGAATGCCGGCGCTGCTGGCCGCGTGGCGCAGGCCGGTTGCAATGCCACGCTGTTTTGCCGCGCCACAGATTTCCAGAAACCGTTCGAGTTGGATTCTATCAAATTCATCGTCCTCGGTAAACGGCGTGAAAATGCCTTCGATCTGAATTTCGGAATTTGCCGTAACTTTCTCGACAAACGCCATCGCCTGTCCGTGCGGCACGCCGACGCGGCCGAGGCCGGTGTCGATTTTGAGATGCACTTTGGCCTGGCGCTTCAGCTTGCGCGCCGCTTCAGCGAGGTGCTTGAAATCATCCGTATAAATCGACTGGGAAATATTTCGCCGGACAATCTCTTCCGCCTCGTGCTGCGAAAAGGGCCCCAAATTCAGAATCGGCGTTTTTACCCCGTTCTCGCGAAGCTGCAACGCCTCCTGAAATTTGCCGACGGCGAGAAAGTCGACCTTTTGCTTTTCGAGAAACTTGCCGATGGCGACGAGGCCGTGGCCATAAGCATTGGCCTTGATCACGGCCATAACCGGAAGATTGCCGGTGCGCCGGCGAATTTGCGCCAGATTCCACGCCATATTTTTGAGGTCGATCTCGAGCCAGGGATCGGCAGCAGCCCCGCCGGGCATAATCCCGTCGGACGTAACCCAGTCGGCTCGACTGGGCGGATGTGAGTTCCAGACAACCGCTGTACCAAGCGAAGTCGCGCCCGCTAATTTGAGAAACTCTCTGCGGTCAAAATTCTTCATACACCGCTCACTGAGTTGAAATGAAATGCTCCATACCGGGTAAACGCCTAAAGCCGCCACGACGAACGTTCATACAAAGCTCGCCACCGCTTCGTCAACGCCGCCGAATATTTTGACCACGGTTTCGAGCTTGGTGATATGAAAATAATGCGCCGTCGCATCGTGCAGATTGGCAAAACGGACATCGCCGTCGCGCTGGCGCAATGTGATGAGACAGGAGATAATGGCACCGATGCCCGTGCTGTTGATCCACTGCACGTCTTGCAAATCCATCACCAGCCGCTCCGTGCCCGCGTCGATCAATTCTTTGAAATGGCCGTACAGCGCTTGCATTTCCGGCCCGCCCATGATCTTGCCGCCGAGATGGTAGACCTTCACGCTGCCGAAGGTATCTTCGGTGAATTGCATATTGCCTCCTTATCAGAAATAGGCAAAGCTTTCGATTATTTTTGACTCCAAGCCGAATTTAAACACGCATTGGTTTTTTGAAATTTTGCCTCGTCGGGCCTCGAGAATTCTTGCAAATCCGCGCAGGTGAAGCCGGAAGAAAAGAGAGGATCTAACCAATGGCGGGAAACCGCATGCGCCTCGCCTCCGCCTCGGACCGTCAAAAGCCGAGGTCAAATGGCAGAATAAATGATGCACAAATTTTTTAGCAAAGTCAAGCGCAGACTTCTCAGACTCGTCATGTGCAGTTGTAGGTGGATCGTCCGGACGTTGAACTTATTGAACTCGCCAAACACAGGCATAACGAAGCGTCCGGACGGTATCTTTCCACCGAAGGCTGGGGCCTTATTCAGGCTCAGCGCGCAGCTTCGCTGATTTGCCCGATCATCGCCAACGGCTCGCCCTGGCTCACCGGTGGCGTGCCGAGGATATAAAGCACCTCGCCACTAAAGGACGCGCGCAGATCGAGGAGACGTTTGCCAAAGAAATCCGTCACGTAGCCGAGCAGCGTCCCTTGCGCCACCGTGTTGCCGCGCTCGACGAGCGGATAAAAAATGCCCGTCACCGTGCTCCGCAGCACCTCGTTGCGATCGATGAAGAGCGGATGCTCGACCATCTGCGCCTGGCCGTCCATCATCTTGAGATGCCGCATCACGTTCATCACGCCCCACTCGATGCGGCTGATGGAGGCGTGATCGGTCTGGCCGAGCGCACCGGATTCCGTGGTGATCGCCGGCTTGCCGCGCGTCGTCGCTGTTGTCGAGCAGTAAATCGACGCCTGCGGATCGGCCGGCCGCTCGCGATCCATGACGATGTGATCGAGGCCAAACGCGAGCGCCAGTTGCTTCGACCGTTCGACCACGTCGGGACCGCCGGTGTTGACATCCCAATAGCTGTAGGGCCGCAGCGACTCATTGCCGTCGCCGCAGTGCAAATCGATCACGTAGTCGGCGCGCTCGATAACTTCCTTGGTGATCTGATAAGCGATGCGCTCGGAAACCGTGCCGTCGGTTTTGCCGGGATAAGCCCGATTGAGATTCTTGCCGTCCACCGGGCTGTAGTAAATCGTCCGGCGCAGAAACGACGGCATGTTCGCCACGTGAACCATGATCACCGTACCGGCCATCTGCTTGGGATCGAGCTGAGGCAACAAGCGTTGCAGCGCGATGATCGGCGCATACTCATAGCCGTGATTGCCGGCAATCAGCGCCAGCACCGGCCCCGGCCGCGCGCCGTGCAAAACCGAAATCGGAATCGTCGTCCCCTCGTCACCGGCGGCAGGCACTTGAATCAGGCCCGACGTTTTCTCTCCTGCTCGCGCTGTGACCGGCCCGGCAGTGAAACTGCCGCGCTGTTGCGCCCATGCTGCAACAGCCATTATTCCAAGCGTAAAGAGTGTGAAGCCGGCGTGCTTGATGAATCGCAGCGATTTTCTCATCGTTTCTCCTCCTCGTTAAATTATATGGTTGGCTTTTTGTGGCGCCTATTTACCGATGACGATTTTTCTCCCCAGCAGTTTATTCAACACTGTCAAGACGATGACGGTGACGGCGTAAAGAGCGAGCAGCTTGAACAAGAGCGCGAGATCAAAATCATGGGACAGATAACCAACGACGAGAAATCCGGCAATCGCGCTTGGCAAAAAATCGAGGAAGTCGAAAAAACCGTGGCTGCCATCGGCGTTGAAGGCAATGCCGTTGCCGGCCTCGAAAAAGCCCGAGGCGAGCATGACCGCAAACGCCGCTTGAAAATCGCGAAAGCCGATCTGCCAAAGAATGAAACCAAGAAGCAGGTCTCGACCAAAGTGGGCCAGCGGCGAGAAATTGAATTTGATGCCCACATAAGGCACGATCGCAGCGTAGATTTTTTTCATTTCTTTTCCTCGGCTATTTAAAAAGATTCTCGATCATCACCAGCTTGCCCTGCAGTCGTTGGGCAACGTAAACGATCTCCTGGCCATCGTAACCCACGCTAAAGTCGTTTTGCAAAAAGGAAAATGTCCCCGGCAAACGCACATGCTTGCCCTCAGGCAAAGATATTTTCCAGACCTCGCCAATCTCCGGCTTCACGTAGAAAAGAAACTTGCGGCTTGGCGCTAAACGAGCCGTATAACCGCCGGCAAGGATTTTCTTTGGCTGTCCGGTCGTGGGAGCGCGCCAGTCTGCCGTCGGAGAAATATACCAACCCTCCCGACCTTTATGTAGATCCCGCAGCAGCACGTGTTTTTCGCCAAAGATTGGGAAGGCAAAAGTCGAATCCTGGGAAAGTCGTTTGGGCGTTGCGCCCTCGACAGAAAATAGCCAGGTATTGGACGAAGTGACGGCGATAAAATTTTTGGTATCGATCCATAGCCATGGCGAACCCGTGCCAAGCAATCTCGAGGTTCCGGGATTTGCCGCTGCCAGCAGATACACTCGGTTAGAATCCGGCGGTTCCGAAATTGATCGCGAGCCGTACGCAATCCATCTTCCATCCGGTGACCAGGCTGGAGAATCGGTGGCTTGATCACCCGTCGTCATTTGCTGGCGATTGCCGCCATCGCGGTTCGTCATGTAAAGATGCGCCGTACGCGCAAATAGATCGGAACCGCCCATGCAAAAAAGCAGGCGTTGCCCATCCGGCGAGAAGGAGGGACGCCATGTATGGCGCTCATCAAAGGTAATCTGCTGCGCGGCGCTGCCGTCAAGATGAGCCAGCCAAACGTGCCCGATCCACTGCCGCTGCAGATACAGCAATTTTTTTCCATCGGCGGAAATTTTCATTCCAATATCGGGCCCACTGCCTTTGGTGATTTGCACCGTTTGCCCGCCGTTCGCTGGCGTCATCCAGAGATTGACATTGCCGCCCTTGTTGGAAGAATAAATAATCGCATCGTTAGGCGTCCAACAGACTTCGTCGATGTTTTTCTTGTCGAAAGTTAATTGGCGCTCTTTGCCGGTTTCTAATTCGCGCACGATGGCTTCGGGATGCCCGGTGGGAAAAGTCCGAATCCACGCAACGGATTTTCCATCCGGCGACCATGATACGGAAATACGAGTAACATAAACTGCGATAGTGCTATCCATAAACTCAAGACGATTATCGGCTCCGTCCGGCTGTACGCTCCAAAACTCCAGCCTTCCTGATTTGCTCAATGTGAAGGCGCCGGGATGGCCCGATATGTAACCAATGCGTTGTCCATCGGGTCGCCAACGCGGTACAGTGCCGCCTTGAACCACCATCTTGCTCGTTCCGCCGAGGGACGAAACGAGGCGCAATTCTGATTTTCGCAATCGCAAGTCACTGCGATCATAGGCAACCTGAGAACCATCGGGCGAAACATCCGCGCTTTCAATCCACTCATCACCTGAATCAGCCGTAATTCGTCGCGGCGCGCCGCCTGAGGCATTCATAAAGTAGACCTCCCATTTGCCATTGGCATCGGCAGCGGGAAAAGCCAGCCAGTTGCCATCCGCAGATAATCCCGGATAACTAATTTGCGTGAAGGGAATTGGCAGCACCCGAAAAGCCGCATTGGGGTTAAGCTCCGGCGGCCGCTTGGGCTGCAAGAAAAGAACGCTGACAACAATAGCAAGAACGCCAACTCCGGCAAGGCTCCACCACAACTTTTTCTTCTCGGCGCGGGATTCGGCAAATTTCATTTCCCCAAGCAGCGGGCGCGCAATTTTCTCCGAGGCTCGTTTCAATCGGCGCAAGTCAATCAGCATCTCGCTCACGGATTGATAGCGCTCATCCGGCGCTTTCTCCAGCGCGCGATTGAGAATATGAAGCAGCTCCGCCGAAGCCTCCGGCAGGTATTTCTGCACCGGCTCCGGTTCTTCATTCATAATCGCATACATCATCGCCGCTTCGTACTCGCCGCGAAACGGCAAGTGGCCGGCCAGCATCTCATACAGCACGACACCGAACGAAAAAATATCCGAGCGGGCATCCGCCTCCAAACCTTGCAGTTGCTCCGGCGACATGTAGGCGATGGTTCCCACCGTGCTTCCGGTCTTGGTCAATTTCAACGCGCCTTTCAACTTCGCCAAGCCGAAATCCATCACTTTGATTTGGTTTTTGGCATTGACCATGATATTCTCGGACTTCACGTCGCGATGGACAATGCCCTTCTCGTGCGCCGCTTCCAACCCACTCGCAATCTCAATAGCCCAATCTAAAAGCTCTTTGAGGTTTGCTTTTTGCCGTTTGGTTTTTTCCGAAAGCGTCTCGCCCTCGACATATTCCATCACGATGAATTCCTGCCCCTCGTGCTCTTGAATGTCGTGAATGACGCACACGTTGGGATGATTGATCGCCGCCGCCGCTTTGGCTTCTTGCAGGAATCGCGCGCGGTCGGCTTCATGCACATTCAGAGAATGAGGAAGAAACTTCAAAGCCACGAGGCGGTCGAGCTTCGTGTCCTCGGCTTTGTACACGACACCCATGCCGCCTTCGCCGAGTTTCTCTAAAATTTTGTAGTGAGAGATGGTTTTGCCGATCATTTTGGTTTTCCAATTTGGGGGTGTCGTCACGTTCGTAAAGCGTAATACGTGAAGCACAATGCCCATACGCTTTACGCCTTTGGCTCTAGGCTATTCCAACCCCACTTTCTTCAGCAACGCCGTGAACCTCGGATCCGAGCGCAGGCTATCGAACCCCGGCTCCAGTTTGAGCCAAAGCAGCACACTGATACGCTCCTCATAGGCCTTTTGCAGCCACTCGAACGCCTGATCCTTCTCCCCAAGGTCTGCATATCTTCGTGCAATAATGTAAGGCGATATGTAGCTTTGCTTCGATTTTTCATTCGCCAGGTCAAGCGCCTTCCGGCAATAGCCTCTCCAGCCTGACAATTCATAAGCCTCTCCAAGCGCTACTGCTTGTAGGCTGTCCCCAGATACGGTTTTCGCCCTGAGAAAAGCTGCTATGGCTTCTTCATACATTCCCTTTTGTTGATAAGCACTCCCCAGCGCGTTGTGTGCGAAAACGAAATGCGGGTCCATCTCCAGTGTCTTGCGATATTGCTCTATCGCTTGGTCGTACTGGCGCGCGAGATAGAAAATCCAGCCCACCATCGAGTTGATGATGAGTGAAAGCGGATCAAGCTCCTGGGCGCGTTTAATCTCAGTGATGGCTTCATCAAGTCGCTCCATCGCCGTTAAGTAAAATACGGCGTACCAGTCATGAGCAGTCGCGTAGTTCGGATTGAGTTCAATGGCGCGCTTAAATTCTCTCTCGGCAGTTGACCAGTCCCAATCATAAATCGATCTGACCATAGCCAACGAAGTATGAGCTTCGGCGAGCATGTCGTCGATGTCCAATGCCTTCTCCGCCGCTGCTTTCGCTTTTGGATAGGCGTCTTTTGAGGGGAGATATTCGAAGACACCAAGTAGAGCGTAAGCATCAGCCAATCCGGCATACGCCAAGGCATAAGCGGGATCTTTTTCAATCGCTTGGTGAAAATACTCGCTGGCTTTCTTGAGCCCTTCTTCTGTTCTTTTGTTCCAGTAGTAGCGGCCCTTGAGATACGCCTCGTGGGCTTCGGGGTTGACTTGGCGCGTGCTCGTTAACCGCGCCTGCTCCTGTGGCGTGAGTTTAACTTTAATTTCATCGGCAACAGCTCGCGCCACCTCATTTTGCAAAGCGAGAATATCTCGTAACTCCCGTTCGTAACTCTTAGCCCACAAGTGCCGATCCGTTACGGCCTCGATCAACTGCGCCGTAATCTTCACGCGGTCTCCAAAGCGCTGCACCGAACCTTCGACTACCGCGTCCACATTTAACTCTTTGGCAATTTCGGGCAGTGGCTTCTTCGCCCCTTTGTACTGCATCACGGAAGTTCGTGAAATCACTTTCAGCGCGCTGATTTGAGCCAGGTCGGTGATCAGCGCTTCGGTCATGCCATCGGCAAAATATTCTTGCTCGGGGTCGCCGGAAAGGTTGTCCAGCGGCAGCACGGCAATGGAATCGTATTTTGCTTGCGGCGTCCCGGTTTGCAGCTTGAAATAGAGACCTGTTCCGATCAGCAAAGCGAGGAGAGCGGCAACGCCGCCATACAAATAAATTGGGGTTTGCCGCTGTAACTTTGCTGCAGTGGCTTGTCGTTTCGATGCTCCTGAAGCAATATTCTTTTCGATAGACCTCAGATCGACTAGCAACTCATCCACATGCTGATAACGCTCTTCGGGTTTTTTGCTCATTGCCTTGTTCACAATCCGCTCCAACTCCATCGGCACGCCGGTGCGCAGGCCGGTGAGCGGCTCGGGATTTTCATTTAAAAGCGAATACATCACCGCCTGCTCATACTCCCCTTTAAAAGGCAATTGGCCGGTGATCGTTTCATAAAGGACTACTCCCAAAGCCCAAATATCGGTGCGATGATCGACTTCTTCGCCGCGCGCTTGCTCCGGCGACATATAAGCGACGGTGCCCAAAGTTGTCCCCTCTTTGGTGAGCAATGTACGGCCTGCC
The DNA here is from genome assembly GCA_050732275.1 of bacterium. Taxonomy (GTDB): domain Bacteria; phylum Zhuqueibacterota; class Zhuqueibacteria; order Zhuqueibacterales; family Zhuqueibacteraceae; genus Zhuqueibacter. Next base: position 7,327 of record JBOHQZ010000020.1, on the reverse strand, counting down.
AACTTGGCCAAACCAAAATCCATGATCTTCGCTTGGCCTTTGGATGTGATCATGATGTTGGCTGGCTTGATGTCGCGATGCGTGATCTTTTTTTCGTGCGCAGCTTGCAAGCCTTCGGCAATCTGAATAGCAAAGTCGATGACACTTGCCACTTGCAACATGCCACTTGCTATTTTCTCTTTCAAGCTTTGCCCTTCGACGAATTCCATCGCAATGAAGGATTGCCCGTCGGCCTCGTCAATTTCGTGAATCGTGCAAATGTTGGGATGATTCAACGCCGCCGCTTGCGCCTCATGAACGAAGCGCGTCTTCTCCGCCTCGCTCGCCATGATGGACGATGGCAGAAACTTCAACGCGACGAGGCGCTTGAGCCTCGTGTCCTCGGCTTTGTAGACCACGCCCATGCCGCCTTCGCCGAGCTTGGCGAGGATTTTATAATGGGAAATGATTTTGCCGATCATGATCTAGCTCTTCGGTTTCTTCGATTTCGAGACGAGTGCGCCAATCCCGCTAGGGATGAAATGTTTATAGCACGGAATCAACCCAACAGCCAAAACTCCGGAGGAGTGAAATATCGTTGCGGCTCGAAATCCAAAAATCAATCCTTCTCTTCAGGTTAAATACATGCCACTCCTACGGAGTTTTCGTGATTTATTTGGCGTTCGTACTATAAACATTGCACTCCTATCGGAGTTAAATTCAACGCCGCCGCTTGCGCCTCGTGAATGAATCGCGCCTTCTCCGCCTCGCTCGCCATGATCGACGATGGCAGAAACTTCAGCGCGACGATACGCTTGAGCTTGGTGTCCTCGGCTTTGTAGACCACGCCCATGCCGCCTTCGCCGAGCTTGGCGAGAATTTTGTCCCGCCTTGCGGGATCCCGAACAGCGGGATAGTGAGAGATGGTTTGGCCGATCATCATTCTTTGTCAACGCAAGAATACAAGGACACGTAAATGGAATCCCATCACTGTAGCCAACTCTTACGGCTTGCGAAAACTGCTGCCGATGAATTTCAGCGCCTCCGCCAGGCCGCTGCGCCAATATGACCAAATATGGGCGCCGTCGCGCACGCGATATTCATGCGGAATTTGCTTTTTGGTGAGCGCCACGTGCAGCATCGCGTTGCCAATGGTCAGAAAGTCATCATCGCCGCAGTCGAGGTAGATTCTGACGCTCTTGAGCTTTTCAACCTCGCCGGTTTCCACGAGGCGAATGGGATTGTACGACAGCAGGTGTTCCGTGAGCCGCGCTTCACCGGATCCTGGCCCATAAACCGTGGTTGGCCATCGGCTCCATCCGCGGTCGTCCATCGCCACAATCTGTTCCGTCGTGTTGACACCGGCACTCAACGCTGCACCGGCGGCAAACTGGTCCGGATGGCGCATGATGTACACCAGCGTGCCAAAGCCGCCCATCGACAGGCCGGCCACGCCCCGGTAGCTTTTCTCGGCGCGAATGCGATAGCGCGATTCAATGTACGGCATAAACTCCTGAAAGAAGAAGTCTTCATAACGAACCGAATTGTTGTAGTTGTTGATGTACCAACTCGGCCCGGCATCGGGCATAGCAATGATCATGGAGGGAATCTCCCGTTTCGCGATGGCTTCGTCCGCAATGAGGTTCGCCTCGCCAAACTGAATCCAGCCCATGTCATTGTCGGTATAGCCGTGCAGCAAGTAGACGACGGGGTAAAAACGGCTTGAAGTCTCGTAGTCAAATGGCAGGTAAATGGTATAGCGCACTTTCGTGCCGAGAATTTTGCTGTCGAGGGTTAGGCCTTCCTGCACGACGCCACGAGAAACTTGTGCATGGCTGGTTAAAGTTAAAGCCAGCAGAAATGCCAAAACCGTAAATGTTTTCATTGCAGTTTTCTTTCGTCAGTTTGGTTGTTCAATAACTTCCCGTATGCGCTTCGCTGTTGACAATCACACGCGCGATTTCAGCATTGGAAAGCGCCGTGCCCACCAGCTCGTTCATGGCGTTGAGGGATTCGAGGTGGTCGCGTTCGATGAAACCAGCCATGGCGTCTTGGGCGAGCAGCACGCGATAATCGCGCTGATAAGCGTCAACGGCGGTGGAACGGACGCACCAAGCCGTGGTGATGCCGGCGAGCACGAGCGTATGTGGTTGTAGGTGGCTGAGCACAGCATCAAGTTCGGTTTGAAAAAATGCGGAGTAGCGTTTCTTCACCAAAATACGGTCTTCAGGTGCGACCTGCAATTCCGGCAGCAATTGACAACCGGCTTTGCCCCGAATCGCATACAGTTTTCCGCTTTGCTTCATGTGCAAAAACGCATCAGACAAATCCGGCGCAAATTCTTGCCGAAACCAAATGATGGGAAAATTTTTGGCGCGAAAAAGCGCCGCCAACTCGTTGGTGGCTGTGACGAGGCGTTGGCGCGATTCGGGCAAACGGCTATTCGGCCAGAGCGCGGGATTGAAATAGTCCTGCACCAAATCGATGACGATGAGCACCATGGGTTTCGTTAGAATTTCATCATATTCTCTTCACCACCACCAGCGTGATGTCGTCGCGTTGTGGAACGTTGCCGGCGAAGGCCTTAACCGCCGCAATAATTTTCTCGATCAGCGCACCCGCCGGCAGCGACAAATTCTGCTGCACCAGCGTGATGAGCCGATGTTCGCCAAAATCTTCGTTGCCGGCATTCACCGCTTCGGTGATGCCATCCGAGTAAATCATCAACACGTCGCCGGGGTTGAGCGCGATCGTCTCTTCTTGAAACGGGAAACTGGGCAGGATGCCGAGCACGAGGCCGCCGGTGGTCAGGCGCACGGGCGCCGCGCCGGTTGCCGGAAAAAGGAAGGGATCGTTGTGGCCGGCGTTGGCATAACACAACTGGTGCCGGTGGGAATCGAGAATGGCGTAAAACACCGTGGCGAATTTTTCGTCGTCCGTGCTTTGAAAGAGCAGCGTATTTGAGCGGCGCAGACACGCGCTCGCCGAATCGCCCAATAAGGTTTGTCCCCGGATCGTCGCCTGCAAGTTGGCCATGAGCAAAGAAGCCGGCAGCCCTTTGCCGGAAACGTCGCCGAGACAAACGGCTAAGCGCTCGCCGTCTGCCGGAATGAAATCGAAATAATCTCCGCCGACACTTTGCGCCGGAATGCTTCTGCCAGCGAGATCGTAGCCGGAGATTGTTGGGGCGGTTTTCGGCAGCAAGTCGAGCTGAATCCGGGCCGCCAACCGCACTTGCTCCTGCATGCGCAGCAGCGTTTGCTCTTCTTCGTAAAGCCGGGCGTTTTCGATGACCTGCGCCGACTGCGCCGCGATGATCGCCAAAAACCGCTGATCCTCTTCGGAAAAACCCTCGGCGTTTTTCTTGTTATAAACCGTGAGCATACCTTTAAGCTCGGACTTCACTATCAACGGCGCGCACAGGAGCGAAACGACGGAGGCATCCCAATTGACGCCGTGGAAGCGCTCGTCGCCGCGAGGGTCGTTGAGCAGCAGCGTGGTTTTGTAGCGATACATCCATCCCAACAGGCTTTGATTGAGGCGAAACGGTTGGTGCTCGCTCGAGGTGACCATGTCCCGCACCAGTGTTTTGGTGGGATCGCCGGCTTGCGCGCCGACGAGAGTGATCACGCCCTGCTCGGCCTGAACGCCTTGCAGCGAACGGCGAATGATCGTCTGCATGATCTCCTGCAGATTCGTCGAAGCGCCGATGGCGCGAGCCAAATCATTGAGAAAGGAAAGCTCTTCAACGGCGCGCTTGAGACGCCGGTTCTCGGTTTGCAGGATTTGGAACGCAGCCTCAGAAACCGGCGCGCCGGCAGGGGGGTGTTGCTCCGTTTTCATAACCATACCTCCGCGAAGGCTTCACGATGGAGCGATGCGTTGGAGTAATGGATCGTTGGATTAATGGATTATTGGGTTGCCCAATACATCGTTCCATCAATTCATTGATCCAGTAATCCATTAATCCAAATATCCATCGATCCATTTCTCCATCAATCCAACAATCCAGTTCTTCTTCACGCCGGATTTTATTGCACCGCGCAACGATTCGGTCCGGCTTCCAAATCCGCCGGCGACATGAAACCCATATCGTCGATCGTGGATTTGCCTTCGTTGATGGAAATGATCATTTCGTGATTCGGCGGCTTTGCCGGCAGCGAGGCCACGACGGTTTTGACGAACGCCTCTTTTTCCGCTTTGAGCAAGCCGATCTTGCCGCGCAAATCGCCGAGACGCGCGGTTAAAGGCTCGGCGTTGAATTTGATCGCGCCGCTGTAATGCGCCGGGAAGATTTGCACCGCGTCCGGTAAAGTCAGCAAGCGCTGGTGCAGGCTGTCGAACAGCAGCTCGGCGCCTTTGGTCGCGCCGGCATCGCCCTTCTCCAAATCCGGGCGGCCGATGCTTTCGACGAATAGCGTGTCGCCGGAAATCAGCGTCTCGTTATTGACCAGATAACATGTGCTCTCCGTCGTGTGGCCCGGCGTGGAGATAGCGCGAATCTCGAGCGGTCCGAGGCGGAACATTGCATCGTCTTGAATCGGCTGAAATGGCAACGCCGTGCGCAACGAGCTGGTCATGGGCATGATCAGCGTCGCGCCGGTTTTTTTCGCCAGGCTGCGCGCGCGCGAAAGATGATCGGCGTGAATGTGCGTTTCAAAAATCCAACGAATTTTCAGTCCAGCCTTTCCGGCCAATTCGAGATACGCACCCTCCTCAATATTCGGGTCGAAGACCGCAGCCTCACCGGCGGCGCCGAGCAGATAGGAGAGACACCCTTTGCCATCGCGGCGTATTTGCAAAAAAGTGGCGCCGGCGTTTTGCAATTCGACCGGGGCCACACTCCACGCGTTGCTCCAATCGTACATGCCGCCGCTCAAGCTGAGCGCTTTGTAACCGAGCTGTTGCGCCAATAACACCGCCATTTTGGAGGTGTTGCCGCGGCGGCAAACCATTACCAGCTCGCGGTCTTTGGGATAGCCGCTGATCTGCTCGACAAAGGGTTGATGGTGTTGCCGGTTGAGCGCAATGTAACTCGGCAAATTGCTCGCGCCGGCAATGTGCCAATCGTTGTATTCGTTCGCTTCGCGGATGTCCACGACTTTGATGGTCTCACCGGCGTGCAGCCGGCGCAACAGCGTTTGACGGTCGATTTCGGGAACGGTCATGTTTGGCTCCATGAGCAAATGGTTAAAACCTCTTCAAAATTGGCCGCTTGTTTTTTGGGGGAGGTGGCGTAAACCTAAAAGCACCGGACAAAAGCAGATATATCATGCAAATTATTTTTGAAAAATGCAAACAAAAGATGCGAGCAACAGCAACGTGCCGGTTCCGGGAAGGCAGCGCAAGCAACTTGCCCAATACTGCTGACGTTGCCGTTCCAATTGGCGGCAACATCGCGATACCAGTTGGTCGGGCGGCCATCGATAATATTTTGATCGTTGAAATCTTCGAGATAATATCCCGGCGTCGTGGTGCCGGTGTTGCCGTTCACTTCGCCTACATCAATTCCATTTAATGCGAATCTCGTCGGCATAAAAAACAAAGGTCGCCGGAACGCCAGTGGTGATGTCAGGAGAAACGTCGGTGTGGAAAATCGATTTAGTATAGGTGGGTTATCTTTCGCCTTTAGCCGGTCATAAACTATAATGACGATAATTTCTCAAAACAACTATGAAAATCTCATAAGTTTACTGCCCTCCCATCCTTTTACATTCCGTAAACATAACGCTCAAGATTTGAGTTTGTCAATGATTTGTCTGAAGGAAAAAGCATAGCTTAGGCCAAGTTTGTAAAATCTAGCTTCCAAAGCGCCACTAAATGCGTCGATTCCAAAGAATATTTTGCCTTCAGCAAGAAGAGCACTCTTTCTAGATTCTAAAATAAACCATCCAGTTTCGAAGCCAAGTTGCTGTATATCTGCAAAATGTCTGAAAGAAAACATGGAAAAGGGACCGTTACTAACTTCAAAATTAGAGCCATTCTTTTCGCTTTTTCTCTCTTTTTTACTAACATAGTAATTTATGGCAACTTTTCCCCCAATTCAAATTCCTTTGGAAACAACTCTATCATGATAATCCAATATTTTTTTGTTGGATTTTAAATCTTGTATTTCACCGTCATATTTTCGCATGAAATACGCATAACCAACCAGAGGAGCTATTTCCAAGAGGAATAAATTTCTCGGTGATTTGCCAAATTTCCAAGTATGAGACAACTCAATACTATAATGAAAAAACTGGCGTTGATCAGTAAGCTCTAAAGAGGCGCTTTTGGCATACTCATCTTCGGTAGTAAAACCCTCATAACCTATGTATGGGCCAGTTCTAAATATGGCGTTAATGTTGCGATAGCCCAAACCAACCATAAGACTAGCGTCAGAAATCGTACTTTTTTGATTGCCCGAAATGGCGGGTTGTTTATAAAATGGGACCCTCATTCCTAGTTTATAAAATTGAAAAACCTCTCCAGCAGCACCAAACATGACTCGAAAGGAATAGCTTGAGCTCAAGTTGATTTGCTTGGAAGAATCGTTCGGTATAAATGTTTGGGCTTGAGCATGATTGGTGAAGTAGATTAAAAACACCGAACAAAACACGCAACTTATAAAAAGCTGTATTCTGATCATTAAATCTGCCCCTTTTTGATTGCCCCACATTCTACAAACCCAAGAGCCAACATTTAAAAACCATTAAGAAATCGCTTGAGAGATTTCGTACTATTTAGCCCAAGCTTATAAAATCTAGCTTCCAAAGCCCCATTAATTTCATCAACTCCAAAAAAGAATTTAACTTCTGAAAGAAGATTTCCTTTTTCCGATTCTAAAATAAACCATCCGGTCTCGAAACCGAGTTGTTGAATATCTGCAAAATTTCTAAAAGACAATAAAGCAAAAGGGCCGTGATTCATTGCAGCACCAGAATCATTCCTTCTTTTTTTGCCTCTTTTTTGTTCATATAATGCTTTATCGCAAGTTGCCCTCCCAATATTATCCCTTTGGAGGCAATCATGCGATGATAATCTAATATCTTTTTTTGAGTTTTTAAATCTTGCACCTCTCCATCATATTTTCGTATAAAATGGGCATAACCAATCAATGGCGCTATTTCGACGAGAAATGCTTTCTTGGCGAAATTGTTATAATTCCAAGTATGCGATAACTCGATGCTATAATGAGCAAACCTCCGTTGATCAGTACGTGACAAGTGCCAGGGCATCGTTGACAAAATAAGTGCCACGACATCGTGGACAAGTTTAATGTTCTTTGAATTTGTTGCTGGACATGAATATCTTCGTTTAAACTCAAGGAGGATTTCATGTCTCAAAAAAAACCAAACAAGAACGGCTT